>NZ_SMMB01000604.1 GCF_009711365.1 Xanthovirga aplysinae
ACTTTCCAGATACCATTTCCAATTTCCTCTGCTGCCACCTGTTTTTCTACTAGGCCTTGGGACATATAGACCCAATATTAAGACTTCTACCTTACTGATCCGTTTTGCGTTACAAACATCACTTTCATATTTGAGGGAAAATCATAGGATTGTATTTTTTCGGGGAATGGCCTGTTTGAAAAGGAGTGGGTTTTAGCCGGTGTTTCCATAACTAATGCTTCATGTGGCCTTTCATAATTATATTCATTTACAAAGTGATTTAATTTTCTTTATTAAGACTTTAAATTAGATGCAGATGGCATAACATAAGGGGCCTTTTAATTCCTTTGCATTCTTTCATGTCTTCCATTTTATTCCCGATGTGCAGGAACTGAAAATAAAGGTAAAATCTCCAGGTCTATAAACCTATAGGTGAGGCTGGTAAAATCTGTCCCATTATAGGACAGCATTCGTTTGGTTCAACCTGTCTGTCCGACGTTTACCGATGCCTAGCGGATACGGTTTTGTCCCTGCTATTTACACAGAAATAATTGGGAGAGAAGCCTCGGGCTTCTACGTTCCGCAAAAGTAACAATATTATGAAATTAGGCCCGCCATGTCTGCCACCTGATCTGCATCTCCGTATCATCTACGTTGAGGGCTTATAATCTGGCATTCTACCACCATTTTGGCACGATGCCTATTAGTCTCTTTTTCGCTCCATACGTCTCTCGCAGCAATTGCGGAATGTTCAAATGTATTTGTCATATTCACTAACACATGCCCTTTATCGGTTTTGAGACCCCGTAGATTGACTGTCTGACGACTTCCTGCTCCTTGCAAGGAACCTAAATCCAAAGCTTTGGCACATCTTAATTTGGAGGCTTTAACCAATTATAGATGCATCATAGATCAATTGTCCCGACAAGATATTGTTGGGAACACAAAAGGTTTTATCCAGGAATTTATATCCTTGTAAAACAATCACTAATACCACTTCGTGTAGTAACAGCTGGATGTATACTTCATTGGCTTCCCGCAGGGTGCCAATGAAGTATACATAGTTTTGTAGTTAGTTTTATTTATTTATTTTTTCCCCTGTAATGGTCTCTTTATCACTTTGGACAATTGAAAAGGATTTGACCTTACCGCTACTATCCTTTTTAAAAACAAACTGCAATTCAAAATCCATTGGGAAGAAGGTATCTTCAGATTGAGGATAAAGGGATAACTGCGGAATGCCAACTCCATCAATAACCAATGTTTTATCTTTTTTGTGAAAAGTAATTTTTCTTCCAAGTGATGACATATAATCACCGGAATATTTCTTCAACAAATCATCCGAAATTGATATAACTTCTGGAATTTCCCCTCCCCAATAAATTTTTTCAATTATTTCCTTTCCACTGTAGATAGATTCTTTGATTAATTTTTTACAAATAATGCTCCCATTATCTCCATTTGTCAGAACGATGATTCCGTTTTTGGACTTTGGTAATAAAATCAAAGTCGCTGCAACTCCTACATCTCCACCATCGTGATTGATTAGATATTCACCATTTGAAAGGTTACTTACCACAGTCCAACCCAAACCTTGATTTGCATTATTGTGAATTTTAGCCTGTGTTTTAATCATTTCAGAATACAAATTTGGCGAAAGTGAACTACCATCCATTATTTTTATACCAAAATTTGCCAAATCCTCTATGGTAACAAGCAGATCATCGGCAGCACTAACCCAATGAGTTTTATAATATTCGTTATGCGGATTGCCTTTTCCATCATACCATTTTGCAAATCTTATTGTGTCCTTATCTTCCAACCAGCTTAATGTCGCATCTTTCATATTCATAGGATCAAATACCAAAGAATCAATAAGATGGCTCAATTTAGAATTGAATTTTTTCTCTAATGCACTAGCTAAGTACTCAAAGCCTTCTCCGGAGTATTGGTAACGAGTTCCCGGTTCAAAATCAAACTTCAATTTTTTTGTGGGATGCATTCGTCTCCAGTTTAAAAAGCCAGTCGTATGACTTAAAACATGTCTTGTTGTTAATTTTAAAGCTAAAGGTTCGTTTTTCAAGTCAGGGTCTATCCAATATTTATGTAAGGGTTCATCCAAATCCCATTGACCATTATCCACTAATTTTAGCGTTGCAATAGCCACCATGGGTTTTGTTATGGACGCCACATTGAAAATTGTGCTTTGTGGGGCTTCCATTCCTTTTTGGTGCTCTCCGTATACTTTTGTTAATCGAATTTTTCCGTTTTCAATAAGACCAATAGCTACAGCCGGCACGTTGTATTCAACTTGCCATTCCGGGATCTTTTCATCTAATATAGTTTCAACATTTGAATTAAAGTCGGTTGATGTTTTTGACTGAGGTTCATTTTTCTGAGAATTCTTGCATGAAAAGCAAAGTAGTAGAATTAAAATGTATTTATGCATTTGTGTTAATTGTTATTAGTGTCAATGTTAGTTAATTCAGATCGCTTTAATGGCATACGTTGAGTGTATGTGTGGTGACGGATTTCGGAGTACTTCGCTATCAAACCGATATGATGTTGATGCGAGTCACAAACCTTGATATTTATCACTTTCCCTGCCATTACGTATAGCATAGATGTAAAAGCAGTAGTCTGCTAAGTTTGTATATCACAAAACAA
>NZ_SMMB01000444.1 GCF_009711365.1 Xanthovirga aplysinae
GATATGTGGGTAGGGTGGATCCCCTCCAATATTGGTCAGTTGGTTTTGAAGCGAATACTTTAAATTACTTTGGGGATATTGCCCCAACTAGCAAAAGACTTTTCAGTACTAACCTAAAAAACACAAGACCAGGCTTAGGAGTTGTTGTTAACAGGAGGTTTTCCGGATTTTTCTCCGTTCGGAGTGAATTTTTTTGGGGAAGAATTGCCGCTGCTGATTCAACTACCGGGATGGATGGAAATAATATTTTCCGCTATGCACGAAATCTTTCTTTTCGTAACGATATTTATGAGCTTGACATTGTAGGAGTGATTGATTTTGTACATACCGGTCACTACACCCTTCGCCCAAAAATAGTGCCCTACTTCTTTGCAGGAATCGGTTTCTTTACCCATAATCCAAAAGCAAAAGTTCCAAATGCCTATTACAACTTTAAGGGGGAACTGATTGATCCAGGACCCGACCAAGGGAAATGGGTCAGTTTAAGAAATCTGGAAACGGAAGGGCCTCCCGTTTACAGCCGATTTCAAATTGCTGTCCCAATAGGGCTGGGAGTTCGTTTTAAGCTAAATAACCAAACTGACCTCTCTTTTGAAATGGGCTATCGTCAGACTTTTACCGATGGCTTGGATGATATTGTAGATAAATGGCCTGAGGAAGCATATTTCACCGATAATGACTTAGGTAAAATCATGTCTGATCGTTCCCAAGAGCTTGCAGGAAGAAATCTTTCTCCTCAAGAAAGAGAAAAACTTGCAGGAATGGCAGGGATGTTCGGTAATGAATTAAGAGGAGGATTGGGATTTGACACCTATTTAGTTAGCAGTTTTAAACTCACCTTTATTTTAGGGACAAAAAAATAGAGGAAAAAAGGGTGAAAAATAAGTCATCTATTGTTTTACTTCTAATTTTTTTTTAATGTGTTTTTTATTTAGCATCTGGCACATAAAATTTATTGGTTCAAAAAAATAAAAAGATCATATTTTGGTGAAGAATAGAACAATAGAAGGCGGAAAGAAGAAAGCAATATTATCCATTATTTTTCTGATCACTTCCTTTTCTTTTAACTCTTTAATTGCCCAATATAAAGAAATAGGTGGAGGAATCGGACTTTTGAATTACACTGGAGATTTAGGAAAAACTATTGACATAAGGTGGGCCCGTCCAGCGGCCACCGTTTTTTACCGTATGAATTTCAGCCCCGCTTTAAGCGCAAAATTAGCTTTAACTGGAGGGCAAATTACAGGCAATGACAATCATCCTGCAGATGTACTCGGCCAATTCAGACAAGATTCATCAGCATTTAATACCACAATCATTGAATTTTCAGCTGTCGCTGAATACAACTTTCTTGATTATTGGAGGGAGGACAGATCAACTCGACTTTGGACGCCATATATCTTCGGAGGCCTGGGCTTTTTTCATTTCTCATATAAAAATAAAGCCGGAAAAGATCTTTTAAAAGGTAAAAATATAAACTCCCTTCAGCCAATGGTCCCAATTGGAGTGGGAGTAAAAAAGATGATAGGAACCCAATGGAATATTGGAGTTGAGGCTGGACTTAGAATAACATTTACAGATTATTTGGATGGAATATCCGATTATTCTCCAGACATCAGTGATGATCTAAACACCTATTATTACTTT
>NZ_SMMB01000103.1 GCF_009711365.1 Xanthovirga aplysinae
ACTTTCACTTCCTAGGTGGGTATTTTTCTTCTTACGTTATTACTTCCACTTTGGGGGTAGGTGGAAGCATTTCATTGGTTATGTTAAATTAAGGTAGAGTTCCTTTTATACAAAAAAGTATGAAATGAGAAAATAGAGGTAGCTAGCTACCTCCTAAATTTCGTAGTGATTCCACCCATAATTACTGGATGAGATTGATGGAATTGGCTTGGTTTCCAGCTCCAACCTGCCTTATATGGAAAAATTGCCTATTATTATTATGGTTATTTCCCATTATTTGGTTGCCACTTTTAATTTCATTCCCAACCCCAATTTGTGCAACAACTGCATTTTGGAGGTTCTCATTATTATTG
>NZ_SMMB01000168.1 GCF_009711365.1 Xanthovirga aplysinae
TTTGGAGGTTCTCATTATTATTGTTGCCAACAATGATGTTAAGCCCTAAAGATAGGTCCTCATCACCAATGGTATTGTTTTCTCCAAATTGTGACACCACTGCACGTTGTAAGTTCCCGTCGTTATTGTTGCCCACGATAAGGTTAAGGTTCACTAAAGCATTACCTATCCCAAATTGAGTACCAACACCATTCTGAACGTTATAGGTGTTATTATTGAACAAGATAACATTCATTGAGGCTAAAGTATCGCTTATTCCAATTTGGGTTCCGCTCCCTCTTTGGAGGTTCCAACTATTATTATTGCCTGCGATACCATTAAATAAGGTTAAAAGGTTATTTGCTCCAACCTGCACCCCTACCGAATTCTGAATATTAAAGTTGTTGTTGATTCCCGTGATGGGGTTAAGTGATGTCATGATATTTTCTATCCCAAGTTGTTCCGCAACAGCACTTTGAAAGTTTCTGTCATTGCGGTTTCCCAAAATAATATTAACTACGGATAAAGAATTTGCTATTCCAAATTGTGACACCACTGCATTTTGGAGGTTCTCATTATTATTG
>NZ_SMMB01001172.1 GCF_009711365.1 Xanthovirga aplysinae
TATAAGATTTCTTAAGGTAATTTGGTTTTTCCTCTAATTAGCTAAATTTACTTCAATAATTAATAAACAATAAGGCTTTTATCCAGTCCTTAATCAAAAATTATGACAAAAAACACGTTAAAACTCCCCTTGCTTCTTTTAGCATTCATTATCCTAATTATCCCCAACTCTTTTGCCCAAGACGAAGAAGCCGTCAATATTGCAGGATTTCGTTTCCTAGATTACTCCTCAGATTTACCCGAAGGATTACTAACCCAAAAATCAGTTGTCTTGGTCAGTGTCCCCCCTCTGGAAGGAACTTCTTTGCGAGGGGATTGGAAAGATGTAGCGAAACAGGTTCACCCGGTACTTAGGAAGGCCGGAATAGATGCAGTGGCCTATTACAATTTAGAGGATGTAATTTCAGGAGCGGACGCCACCTCTTCTTTTTCAGAGAGTTTCAAAAAACGTCAAATTGGACAACTTATCTTGCTAAGTGAAATAAAATTATTCATCAATGAAAAAGAACAAAATCGCTTTGTAGTTGTAGCTACTCCCTTTAACCAAAATTCAGATTTAATGTCCCATGGACAGCCTGCATGGAAGGCCCAAAGCAAACAATTGGATAAAACTATGGAGAAATTGCTAAAGGCCTCGGAGAAAAGTAAGCAAAAAAAAGGGAATTTTCTGATTATCGAACACCCAGAATTTTTAAAATATGGAAACCTGATCAAAGGAAGCCGCTTTCCTTCTTTTTCCCCTGACCTAAAGCTAGACAATTTGGCTGTACCCCAATTTGAAGAAATTGAAATACCAAAAGGATTTCCTGTAAATTCGGCAAATAATCGATTGACCAAACAAGTAAAAGCCGAAAACAAAAAAGTAGGAGAAAAGAATAAAGCTCTGGCTCGGGAAATGCTGGAATATCCCTTCAATTATGGTTTAGTAAATTATAGTAAGGGAGAAGACAATATCAAGAAAGCTGGTTACCAATTTGTATTGATGCGCTTAAAAACCAGTGGAAAAGAAATAAAGAAGTTATTGGGTTATGATGAAAATGATAGTGACCAATATATTACGCTAGTCAGCCAAAATGGGAAAAACACCATGAGGCACATTCCGGCAGATGCCACAGTTTATAAATATTATATCAAACATTTACATACAGGAGATGTATACTTGGGCAACCAGTGGGATGCAGATGAAGATTGGAAAAGCGCGCTTCAGCATTTTATCAGGAATTTAAAAAAAGAGGTTAAGAAATAATTAATAAAGATAATGCCTTTTAGAGACGCAAGATTTTGCGTCTCACCACCCCACCAAATAGATAGTAAAGGAGCCATTACCTTTTCACATCTTACTTCAAGAGATTAAGGAGAAAAGGAAAATAACCACTCCACCCAGGCGTACATTTCATAGACCCGTAAAAACGAAAAACACAACAAAAACCCTCATTTTCTTTTTTCAACATTCCCTAAGGATTCAAGAAAATCGTGAGTTTAAGGCAAAAAATTTAAACTGATCCAATAAAACTACTTGCCCTAACCACTTTATAATTTCTCATTAATTTCAGTAAAGCTGCGAATTAACGAAAGGAATTAAAGCCAGCAATACAGCCTGTTCATAATATTCCGTACGACCTAATTGTCCATGGGTTAGGATTCCCACTGCACCTCCTTTTTGTTTGGAATTATTTTGACTAAAAATGATATCATTAGCTTTCCCTAGCTCTACACCTTCATTCACTAAATGCGCGACTTCATGAGGAAGAAAAAATGTTGAGGTTCGGGCTTTTCCCATTTTAGTTTGGGATAAAATAACAATCCATGCAAATGCTTCCAACTCTTCTCCTTTGGGCTGCAAGCCTCCTTCCAAACCTATCCAATATTCAGCATCTGGAATGGCTTTTTGGGCATTTCTCGCACGATTAATAGCTCCTTGAAAAGTTTCTTCATCACTCATCGGTTGATCGCTAACCTGAGAGGCCACCGCAATTCCCTGAAATTTCATCTTTTCGTTTTTAAACACCTTTTCAAAGGTATTTCGACTAGCGTTTATTTTCACCGGGTTTCCTGAGGCAACAATTATCTTCATTCTTATTTGTTATTAAAAAAATAATCCTTCTTCATAATATTATTGGGAAAGAAATCTCAGTAAACTTAAAAGTAAAAAGTGGAAATAACTTCAATATCCCTGAGTTTAGCGTGTACTCAGTTTAAAGAAAAAATAGGGCTATAAATATATTAAGGCTTTTTTATTCAAAATATGTCATTAAACGGACAAGAATACTGAAACACAACAACCATATTGCCTTTAAATTTACCATATATTATTAGAACCTATGAAAAAATTATTTTCCCTATTACTTTTCACATTTTTCGGAAGTCAATTTCTGATGGCCCAAGGACCACAAGGTTTAAAAGAAGGAAATAAAGCACCTCTCTTTGAAGGTATAAATCAAAAAGGTCAAAAAATTAATTTACAAGAACAACTAAAGAAAGGTCCTGTTGTTCTGATGTTTTATAGAGGAGCTTGGTGCCCTTATTGTAATAAGCAACTTTCCCAATTGCAAGACTCCTTACAATTTATTACTGAAAGAGGAGCACGTGTAATTGCTGTAAGTCCTGAATTACCAGAAAAAATTGATGAAACTATTAAAAAGACGGATGCGACTTTTCATATCATCCATGATAAAAAGCTAGCAATAATGGATGCTTATGATGTTAGTTTTGAAGTTGAAAACCAAATGGTAAAAAAATATATGAACTGGGGAATAGATATTGAAGCTTCAAATGGAGACAATGGGGCAAATTTGCCCGTTCCGGCCACCTATATCATTGATCAAAACGGCAATATCTCTTATGTATTCTTTGATCCGGACTACAAAAAAAGAGCTTCCGTCCAGGAAATCATCGAAAATTTGCCCGCAAAAATATAAGTTGCATGAACTTAATTTGTTAATGAGAAAGGGGGAAGTAATTACTCCTTTTTCATTTTAAATGGCAAATACCTTTATTTTGTAAAAAATCAAATTATAATAATGGTTGAAGAAAGAAAAGATATTGAAACTGAAGAGGATATCAAAAAATTGGTTGATTCCTTTTACGACAAAGTCAAAAGAGATGAAATATTAGCCCCTATCTTCAATGAAACGGCCCAGGTTAACTGGGAGAAACACTTGCCTAAAATGTATACTTTTTGGTCATCACTACTTTTAGGAAGTGCTACCTATCGGGGAAATGCTTTTGCAAAACATGCTCCTTTACCTATAAAGGAACAGCATTTTACTCGTTGGCTCCAATTATTCCATAAAACTATTGATGATTTATTTTCAGGACCAAAAGCCGCAGAGGCCAAACACCGTTCACGAATGATCGGTGGAGTTTTCCTGCATAAAATTGAACGTTTAAATTTACTAAGCCAAAACTAACTTTGTGACACAAGTTAAATCCTGCCTCTTTTGAGTTTTTTCATTAAAAAGCTTCCTGAATTTCTAGATAAAATCCTGAACTTTTACGTCCAAAACCATAGTCCAAACGGATATTCAAATTCTCCTTTCTATTAATGGCAAAACGTAATCCCATTCCGTACGATGGTTTCAAAGTTTCCCAACTAAAGTCTTGGAATTTTTCAGCTACGTCGCCAAAGCCTCCAAAAGCAGCCATTCCTATTCGCCACCAAATCGGCATACGGTATTCTGCCTGAAAGGCCATATAATTGTTATCCATATAACGTCCCTCAGAATACCCCCTCATTACATTAGGGCCACCCAACTGCGGCATTTCCAAAAAGGGAACGACTCCTCCTGTAAATTCACCATAAGCTTGTATAGCCAAAATATGGCGTTTATCAGGGTAAACATTAAAGTACTTACGGGCATCCAGTGTAAAAGAGGTGAAGTTACTGGAACTTCCTAATAATTTTTGGTGAAAAATAGTTGAAACTTGGACAAAATGTCCCAAGGAAGCATTTACGATATTATCTCTTTTGTCCAGGAAAAATGTAAAGCCTATCCCAGAGGCGGAATACCCCCCACCTTCTTCTGTATCCAGCAAACGGTCATCATACCTTATTCCTAGATATTGACGCTGTAAATCTTCTAGCTCGCTGGTAGTTTTCTCTAGATTATCAGGATGGGTAGGTAAATATTCTCCATCTGGATCCCATTTTAAATTATACACACCACTAAAGCGATAAATTAAGCCCGCAAATACCCCAGGGCTTAGTTTTTTCACCACACTTTGGTCAACAGTAATCAAATCATAGTCGATATTTATTCGATGGTCGGATTCAGTTACTTCATTTCCTATGCCGAAAAAATCCTGTGGGTATTTAAAATAACGGAATTTTCCCTGTAAGATATAATCATCATTATTTAAGAACAGGTTATACTCTGGAGAAAACATCATTTGTCCTTTTGTAGTGTAAATAAAATAAGCCTGGACATTTGAAGTTCGAGTGGTTTCTGGATTTACCCCTCCCGGTTTAAAAAGAGCCATTCCCAATACACCAAATCCCACACCAATTTGTGGTTTAGCTGTAAGAACAGGTAAAGGAACCCACTGTACTTTGCGTACCTTACCCTCAGTATTCTCAGTTTCAACTTCATCCTGAGCATAAATTGGAAAACAAGTAAGGACAATAAAAAGAGTTAAAAGTGAAGTGGGGAAGAATCTCTTTTTTAAATACATTTTGGGATTTATTTATTTTATTACCCAATAAGGTAAGAAAAATATAGTCTATTTTCCAAAAATTAACCAATAACAAAAAATATTTTCTGCCAAAAAACATAATTTATCCCATTTTTAATTTTATGTTAATAAGTGGTATTATTAGTTTTTATTAATAAACTGTGATAAAATAAGTTTTTAATCAAAAAGAAGTAAAAAAGAAAAGAGCGACAAAAAATAGAATTTTGTAAGGGCTGAATTTGAAAACTCTTTTCAAAATTCCTTAATTACTTTTTCCTCTTAAACAGAAGCTCTACCTGGTTTTATACACTCCCTTTTCCAAATCCTTAGCCATTTTTCGGATCATCTTATCCAATTCGTTTGCTGCTTCTTTCAGTCGTTTAACAATGGAGCGATTTATTTGATTTTCTAATTGCTGAGGGTCAAAAATAGAAGTAAGGCCTAATATTCTAGCCAAAGGAGGCCGCATATTATGAGCTGCTAAGTTTGCCAAGCTTTGAAGACGTTCGGCAATCACCTCTCTCTCCTTTAAATGCTCTTTATGTTCCGTAATATCAATCACCAATGCCAACCGAGCCGTCCTTCCCTCATATTCTAAGTCATGAATATAGATTTCAACTGCCACTGAGGACCTATCCTTTTTCAGATGGGTCCATTCTCCTACAAATAATTCTAAAACCTCCAGTTCCTTTTTTTTTGCTTCATAGGACCTGATAATCTTTTTCAATTTTTGATGCTCCTCTACAGGATGCAAATCAAAAACACTTAAATTCAAAAACTCCTCATAAGAATATCCATAGATTTTCTCAGCCGCTTTATTTACAGTCAGAAACTTAAAATCTTTCCGGTCATGGACAAAAAGAGGAAGAGGGTTAGCATCAAATATCCCTTTATATTTCTTTTGAGCCATCTGGAGAGCAACTTCTGTTTGCTTTTGGACAAATACCCCATGGCTAAGAGAATACAACTCTGATAAAGTGGCCACATAATCCTCTTCATCAGCTGACCACAAACGGGGAGTTCCCACATGTTCCAAAAAAATGGCCCCAATAATGTTCCCCTGATAAAGAATTTGTGCATCCAATATGGAAGTTATCCCATGTTGATTAAGGTAATCTTTTGATAATTCGGAAGTTCTCGAATCTGTATAGGTAGAACTTACAGTTATTGTTCTGTTGTGCAATAATGCCTGAGCATATCCTGGGTATTTATCAAGTTCCCTAGTTTTTCCACTGCTAAATTTATGACGGCTTAACTCAAATTGCTTAACACAAATAAGTTGATTGGTTAACTTTTCGTAACGCCAAACACTACATCGTTCCACCATCATCAAACGAGCAGCCTGAGAAAGAATTAGTTCAGTAAAAGCTTCCTCATCTCCCTCACCCAGGCTTGGAGCCTTAGAAAGTGCCAGTAATGATTGAGTAAATTTCCCTCTAGGCCCTTCAAGCGTCAGCTGCTTGTAATAGATATTATACAAAATCATGCTTATAGCGGACAGGGCAGGAGAAAGTAGTTCACTCAGGCTTTCAGCGGTAATTTTATTTTTTTCAGGTAAGGGAAGAGAAAAACCCAATGCCAAGACACCTAAAATTTCATGGTGATAAATCAATGGTAAACCCCAAAACAAATATTCCTTTTTTCTCATCCTACTAAAGCTCAAAGAAAATGATTTGCTTAAGGGCATATTTTTGGTCAAAACCGAATTAACAAATTCCATCAATTCGGGGACAGGTAATAATCCTGTAGAATCCTCAATACAAAAAATATGTTTTTCTGTATCCCAAATTAAATGGTTAGTTCCTTGAACGCGGAAAGGCCCATAGGCAGATTCTTTATGACTAATAAAAGAGCAGGAGCAAGTGGTAACTTTTGAAAGACAATTTAGGATGGGTTGAAACAAAGACCCAAGGGTATAGCGGCCGATATGAAAATTCATATGAACCTCATTAATTGCTTGTAGTAATTGTATATTATTACTCCTTTTCAATTTTCCAACTTGTGGTCA
Source organism: Xanthovirga aplysinae (assembly GCF_009711365.1). Lineage (GTDB taxonomy): Bacteria > Bacteroidota > Bacteroidia > Cytophagales > Cyclobacteriaceae > Xanthovirga > Xanthovirga aplysinae. The sequence goes on from NZ_SMMB01001172.1 coordinate 6,679, forward strand.
CTTTTAAAAGGCCTGATATACTAATTAAACAATCTAAAAATAAGCTTGTTACAACTGAAAAATGGATTAAACTTCCTAATCTGCTTTCTACAATAAAGCTAAAATCTCACATTTTGGTTATTTCATTTTTAAATTGTAAATCCCAAAATTACTTTTAACGATCTCTTTTTAATCAAACTTTATTTCCCCTTCTGTCTTTTTGTAATTTAACATAAGGCTTTTTAACTCACCGTGGTACTTCAAATGAACCAAATTGGTCTGATCTTCATAAAAATCTACTAAGATCTTATCAGTTACTCTCACCTCCTTTATTTTCCTAATATTTTTTAATTCAACATAACACCAAACAGAGCCATTATCTTCCTCCTGACCTATATATGTACCTTTTACAGTTTTTCCATTAATGGAAATATGGAATTTCTCATTGAGGTAATTACTAATTAACTCCTGATTCTTTTCCAAATTTTCCTCTCCTGCTAAGTCAATTTTTTCTCCAGAATAATCCTTTAGAGCCTCTTCCAAATCATCTACAAAAATTTTATGGGTAATTTCTATGGATTTACTCTTCTCATTATACTGCATATCACTTACACTCACATGAAAAGGGTGCTTTGCAATGAAGAGGTTAAAAAAAATATTCAAGCTTAGAATTAAATTCATCTGCATCTCACTACTTATTAATTGTTAAAAAATAATTGAATAACAACAGGATCATTGTTAGTCGAAATGATTATTTTCAAAAAACTGCTATATTAGTGCTTAATTTTTATGTTTAGACAAATAAATTGCATATAATTTTTTCTTTCCCTTTTTTTGGGTCATTAATCCCAGCTATTTTAATGTATTTTATGAAACCCAAATATATAATTTGTAAACGTAATTTTGAATTTATGCCTTTGGCTGCATTCCTTGTAACTTAGGCTTCTTCATCATTAACCGAATTGACAATTTTTTATTTACATAACGAGTTTTAATCCAACACAAAAATAATTCATATGAAAAAAGCTTTCCTATTGGCAATTACCCTGGCATCTTCACAGTTGCTATTTGCTCAAAATAATCGGGGCAAAGACCTGACTGATAAGTTTGCCCAATTGGGAACAACTTTAGCAACCCCAAACGTCTATCGTACCGCTTCGGGAGCCCCAGGGCCACAGTACTGGCAACAACAAGCCGATTACAACATCCAAGTTGAATTGGATGATGAAAGACAAAGAATAAAAGGTTCTGAACTTATTCATTACGTGAATAATTCTCCCGACCCTTTGACCTACCTTTGGGTCCAATTGGACCAAAACAGGTTTGCTGATGACTCTGACTCCTATAAAACGCAGGAAAGTCAGATCTCTGATAAAATGGACTTCAACAAGGTAGGAAAACTGCTCCCTAGAGAGAAAGGCTATGGTTATGATATAACCAAAGTTGCCGACAAAAATGGAAATTCCCTTGAGTATGTGATCAATAAGACCATGATGCGAGTGGATCTCCCACAACCTTTACATCCAGGTGAAAACTTTGATTTAGCAATTGACTGGAACCATAAAATTGTTGATCAAAGAAAAGAAGGAGGAAGAGCTGGCTTCGAATACTTTAAAGAAGATGGAAATTACCTTTACGAATTGGCACAATGGTTTCCAAGAATGGCGGTTTATTCAGATGTAGATGGCTGGCAAAATAAACAATTCTTGGGTAGAGGAGAATTTGCCTTACCTTTTGGTAATTATACTGTAAGTATCACCGTTCCGGCTGATCATGTAGTCACTGCAACGGGTGAACTTCAAAACCCTGAAGAAATACTCAGCCAAAAACAACTGGAAAGGTTAAAACAGGCCAAAACTGCTAATAAACCTGTGGAGATCATTACTCCAAATGAAGCAAAGAAAAATGAGAAATCTGCCTCCAAAGAGAAAAAAACCTGGGTATTTCAAGCAGAAAATGTCAGAGATTTTGCCTGGGCCAGCTCCAGAAAATTTATATGGGATGCAGTAGGTGTAAAAATGGAAAGTGGAAAAACGGTTATGGCCATGTCTCTTTACCCAAAAGAGGGAAATCCACTTTGGGGTCAATACTCCACAGAATCCATTGTTCAAACCTTAAAAACTTATTCAAAACACACCATTGAATACCCATACCCTGTTGCAATCTCAGTAAATGGTCCGGTAGGGGGAATGGAATATCCTATGATCTGTTTCAATGGGCCTAGGCCAGAAAATGATGGTACCTACTCGGCAAAAACCAAATATTCCTTAATTTATATCATTATTCATGAGGTAGGTCATAATTTCTTCCCTATGATCATCAATTCGGATGAAAGACAATGGACCTGGATGGACGAAGGCCTGAATACCTTCTTACAGTACCTTACTGAACAAGAATGGGATAGAAACTTCCCATCAAAAAGGGGCCCTGCCAAAAATATGGTAAAGTACATGAAGGGAAACAGAGAGAATATACGTCCAATCATGACCAATTCTGAGGCCATCCCACAATTTGGAAACAATGCCTATGGAAAACCGGCCACAGCATTAAATATTTTGAGAGAAACCATTATGGGTAGGGAACTCTTTGACTATGCTTTCAAGGAATACGCAAAAAGATGGGCTTTTAAACACCCTACTCCAGAAGACTTTTTCCGTACCATGGAAGATGCTTCAAGCGTAGACCTGGATTGGTTTTGGAGAGGTTGGTTCTATACAACCGATAATGTTGATATCTCAATTGAAGATGTAAAGTGGTTTCAGGTAGACACCAAGAATCCAATGGTAGAAAATAAAAGAGAACAAAAAGAATATGAGGATCTTGTTGCTAAAGATATCAGCCGGATAAGAAATGAGAAAGACATTCCAACTACGGCTGTGGAAGCTAATTCGGATTTAAAGGATTTTTACAATAGTTATAACCCTTTTGAAGTGACTTCTGAGGATACAAAATCCTATAAAAGATTCTTAGCTTCCTTGGATAAGAATCAAAAAGGCTTACTCAATGAAGGGTTAAACTTTTATGAAATCAGCTTTAAAAATAAAGGTGGGCTCGTAATGCCATTAATTATAGAATTCACCTATACTGATGGATCATCTGAAATTGAACGCATTCCTGCAGAAATTTGGAGAATGAATAACGAGGAAGTGACTAAGGTATTTGCAAAATCAAAAGAGGTGGAAAATATCACACTTGACCCTTATTTGGAAACAGCTGATGTAGATACGGAAAATAATTACTTCCCAAGAAGGAATGTTCCTACTAGATTTGAGCTTTACAAGAGAAATAAACTTAAAAGGCCAAATCCTATGCAAAAGCAAAATAAGACGGTAAGTAGTAGATAAAACTTTGATAAATTTATAATTCTAAAAAGGCCTGCTATTAATATAGCAGGCCTTTTTTTATTCTTTAAAAATAATTTTTGTGGGTTTTTTAAATTAACCATTCAAGAAATGAGGTTATTATATTAAATCTTATTAGAGT
>NZ_SMMB01000955.1 GCF_009711365.1 Xanthovirga aplysinae
ACGAGTTTAAACATAAAATATTTTGAAAAGTAGAATATTTGCAAAACTTTACATATTGTTTCTTCAGGAAAAGGGGCTATTGCTAAATGTCCAATATTGAAGGATTTGGGGAAGTCATGGTTATGATTGTCTAGGGCAAAACCAAATAAGACACAAAAAATTAAACCCACAAGGACTTATGGAACAGCTTTGTGTATTTAAGAAATAGTAGGTAGGGGTTATTTAATGAGTAATCAATTGTTCAGAGAGGATGGCGATCCCTTCATCAAATGAATGGGGAGCATAGCCTAATTCTTTGATGGCCTTTTTTATGATAAACCCGGTGCGAGGAGGTCTTAGGGCAGGCTGCTTAAAATTGGAGGAATTCGCTTTTTTGATTAAACTTTTGTCTAATTGAAAAAAGTCAGCGGTTTTTATGGCCATTTCATAAGGGGTTAAAAAGTCTTTACCGGATATATGGTAAATTCCAATTGCCTGGTTTTTGAGGGCCAGATAACATCCTTGGGCTAAATCTTCAGCTAGAGTAGGGGTACGCCACTGGTCTGTAACCACTTGGATTTCCTTATTTTTCTCAAGGCTGTTTTTTACCCATAAAATAATATTGGATCGGCTCATGTCGTAAGCTAAACCATACACCAAGACGGTTCGAATAATAGACCAGGATAACTTACTGGTTTTTACTAATTCTTCAGCAGCTAGTTTTGATTCTCCATAATAATTCACGGGTTGGGCAACAGCTGTTTCCTCATAAGGTCCCGCAGTTCCATCAAAAATAAAATCAGTGGATACATGTTGAAAGTAAGCTCCACAAGATTCTGCCGCTTTTATTAAATATTTTACTGCCTCCACATTATTTTTCCAGCAACTCGTCCGGTTTTCTTCACACTGATCCACATTGGTCATAGCCGCAGTGTTTATTATGGCATCCGGGCTGTAGGTGTCCATTACCTTTATTACTTCTTCTTCCTTGCAAATGTCTACGGTAATGTATTTATAGGTATAAGGAATTTGGGGCAAACGGGAAGGTCCTCTGCCACTGGCGATAAGCTCAATTTGTGGGTCAGATGCTAACAATTGAACTAATTTCTGGCCTAGAAGTCCATTTGCTCCGGTTAAAAATACTTTCATGAAAGGAGGATCTTAATAGGGATTAGTATTTTTCTGGATATTGATAGCCGTATTTTTCGGTGATTTCACTTTTAGGTACATTTTCCACTGTTATGGTCATGAAAACATCCTTTACGGGCTTATCCGCGAGTTCTGTTTGTTGGTTTGCAATCTTTTCCACCACATCCATACCCTCTATTACTTGACCAAATACCGTATAGGTGCCATCTAAATGAGGTGTTCCTCCTTTGGATTCATAAATTTCTTTTTGTTTTTCAGAAAAATGAATTTCTTCTACTTTCCCCAATTCCTTTTCTACCAAAGGCTTTGCTTCCTGAATTTTCTGATGAACGGCTTCTTGATTTCCACTTAGGCTGATGGCCTCAATTTCTTTTCGAAGTTCCACGTATTTCGTCCAACGGATCATGGTTTTGAACTTTTTATACAATTGGCCCCGATTCATGTTTTTTTCTAACTCTTCCAAATCGGGTACAGAAAATGTTTTACCTTCCACTATATAAAATTGACTGCCGCTGGATTCTCTATTTGGGTTAACGTGATCTCCCATTCGAGCTGCTGCAATTGCCCCTCTTTGATGGAAAAATTTTGGGTTGAACTCGGCTGGAATGGTGTAATTTACGGAGTCTGTAAAATTGGGCTTAGCATTAATATCCCCTCCCTGGACCATGAAATCTTTAATCACTCGGTGGAAACCGGTAGAATCATATTGTCCCTGCTCAACAAGTTTTAAGAAGTTCTTTTTATGCAGTGGGGTTTCATCGAACAGGATTAGCTTAATATCTCCAAATTCGGTGTGAATTGTGACTAATTCTTCTTTATCACCACAAGCCGACAGAAAAAGAAAGAGGATAAATAAAGGGAAAAAACTTATTTTTTTTAGAGAATTCATTTGTCCGTAAATTAACTTTAATTTAGTGAAGAGTGTTCTTCCACAATTTAAAAGTAAGTGTTTATTCTTGAAAAGGAAAATGGTTTCTCATTTAGAAATGCCTTTTAAATCATTTTTATACTTTCCAAAAATTATAAGTCCCAATAAATGTATTTCTTTATTTTATTGGAATATCCTTGTTCAAATCCAATTCTTGATTTCATGGGTTAATTTGAATTAGATATCAAAACCAGACTTTGCTATGTCATTATTTTGTTGCCTTCTAATTTCCTCGAGCATGCGATCTCCTCCTTTTTTCAGGATGATCCCAGCAAGTTGATCTCCTAATTCTTCGGCTTTATCCACAGATCCTTTAAGGTTTTCTTTCAACATTTCTTTCCCATCCAGACTTAGGACCCCTCCCGTAATTGATAAATCTTGATTTTTCAATGTAGCTAAAGCAAATACAGGGACGCTACAGCCACCTTGTAGTTTTTTTAGAAATGCCCTCTCTGCCAATAAGCGGTATTCCGTTTCGGTATGATTTAGGTGTTTTCGTAGAATATCTTTTTTTGCCTGAGGCAATGAAGTAGCTACTTCTATTGCTACACTTCCTTGTCCCACAGCTGGAGTTGATTTGTCCAGGGGGAATTTTTCTAGGATTAAATCATCATAATGCATGCGATGAACCCCAGCAAACGCCAGTAACAGGGCATCGCACTCCCCTTCTTCCATTTTTTTAATTCTGGTCTGTAAATTTCCTCTTACAGGTGTAGTTTTTATGTGCGGATAGAAGTGTTTCAACATGGCTATTCTTCGAGTTGAAGAAGTGCCCAATACAAATTCCTTTTTAGAATTTAAGGAGATAGATTTGTCCTTACCCACAAGGACATCATTTACCTCTTCCCTTTCTGTAAAAGCAATTAATTCAAAACCCTTTGGCAATTCCGATTGCAGGTCTTTAGCACTATGCACCGCAATATCGATTTTTCCTGCTGCCAATTGTTCTTCTATTTCTTCCGTAAAAACACCTTTGCTGCCTATTTTATGAATGGATACATCCAGAATTTTATCTCCTTTGGTTTCAATGATAACAATTTCCGAATCAATTCCCCCTTTTTTGAGCTTATCCGCTACATAATGGGCTTGCCATAAGGCCAATTTACTTCCTCTTGTTCCTATTTTAATCATCACTTAAATCAGCTGGAATTAATAATTAAGAGTGAATAATGGGAGCTGAAAACTAATTTTTTTCAACCATCAATTGAACTAAACTCCTTATTCTTAACTCCTCACTCTTCACTAATTTTTTATTGTTTTTGCAATTTGTAAAGATAAATCCAAAAAGAGGATTTTGGGGTTAGCATTTCTTTCCAGATGATAACAGGCCTCACTTAATTTGTTGACCATTTTTTCTAATCTGTCCGGAGACACCACTTTGGCAAAGTTAGTGATAAACTTTAACTCTTCCCCTTCCTGTCTAATAAGCCCTTTTTCATAGTGACTTAGCAGGGTATCTCGAAGCAAACTTAAACCATATTGTAAGAATGTTTGCTGAGCTGCTTTGCTCAATTTATGGAAACGTTCTGTCCATTGGGAAAGTTGAGTAAGGTCGAAACTATAGCATAATCGCATCCAATCACGAAACATTTGCTGGTTGTCATGGTCAGCCCCCTCCAATAAGCTCAAAGCCTTACTAAGATTTCCTTCTGATGTGCGCGCCAATTGTGTAGCTTTGGTTTCATCCAACTGGTATTGATTAATTAAAATCTCAACCAACTCCTCATCTGAAAATGCCCGAACATACATCAATTGAGTTCGGGAAAGGATAGTAATCAATAACTTTTCCATTTGGTTAGAAACCAATAAAAAGAGCGTTTTTTCCGGCGGTTCTTCTAATATTTTTAGAATAGCATTGGAGGCATTTACATGCATGTATTCCGGCAGCCAGATTAGCATGATTTTGTAATTTCCCTCAAAGGCTTTCAGAGAAAGATTTTTAATGATATGTCTACTTTCCTCTTTGGAAATATTTAGTTGCTTGTTCTCCCCACCAAAAGCCATACTCCAGTCTTTCGCTGTTCCGTAGGGATTTTTAGAAAGAAAATTTCTCCAATCATTTAGGTAGCTTGAACTTACGACATCCTTTCCTGTGATTTTTCCGGTACTACTGACTGGAAATGCAAAATGAAAATCCGGGTGGACAAACTTTTCCATTTTTAAGCAAGAGGCACATTTCCCGCATGCATCATTTTCCAGAGGCTGTAAACAATTCACATAGGTGGCAAAAGCCAAAGCCAAGTAAAGGTTTGCACTGCCTTCAGGGCCTGAAAATAAGTGAGCATGGGCCAAATGTCCGGCTTGTACTGCTCCCAACAGGTATTTCTTTTCTTCATCCAGTCCAGTTATATCGGCAAATCGCATATTCTTTGATTTCTATTTAGAAAAGTATCTCTGTGTTTATTACCCTTAATCCCACAATTACCTAAAAGCATGTTTAAAAATATTCTTTTTTGTCAATGGCTTTTGAATAGCAGGAGTCCGTTATTTTTATAGTCCACGGCTTTCGATTACGAGCTAAAAAAGCATCTCTTTCAGCTTGTCAATATTCCAATATTATCTGGTCAAAGGGTTGCCCCCTCTTTTTTTAAATAATAGAAGACACGATAAAAACTTCGCTCTACTTTTCCCAGGCTCTGAACTTTGCGGTAATATAAAAAATATGTTTCATTATGGCTTTATCTACTTCTTCCAGTTGAAGTCCACGTCTTTCCATGACTTTTTCGGCGACTTCAAAAACCTTTCTTAATTGAAAGGTTGTAAAACCTGATGCTCCTCCCCAGGCGAAAGAGGGGATAAAGTTTCTTGGAAACCCGTCTCCAAAAATATTGGCACTTACTCCTGCAACGGTTCCTGTATTAAACATGGTATTAATGCCACATTTGGAGTGGTCTCCCATAATCAATCCGCAAAAAAGTAAGCCTGTGTCTTTAAATCCCTCTTTAGCGTAATTCCAAATTTTTACGTTAGCGTAATTATTTTTCAGATTGGAGGTATTGCTATCTGCTCCAATATTGCACCACTCTCCAATTACTGAATTTCCCATGTAACCTTCATGGGCTTTATTGCTGTATCCAAATATTACGGAATTCCCAATTTCACCTCCTACTTTTGAAAAAGGTCCTACTGTGGTATCACCACGCATTTTTGCGCCCATATTAACATGGGAATTTTCCAAAAGGGCAAAAGAGCCTTTTATTATGGCTCCTTCGTGAACTTCAGCATTTTTTCCAATATATATGGGGCCCTTCTCTGCATTTAGAATGGCCGCCCGAATCCGTGCTCCCTCTTCTACAAAAATATTTTCTTTCCCATATACTATGGTGTGAGGATCATCAATTGGTGCGGATTTCCGATCTGCTGTAATTTCCTTGAAATCTGAACGAATTTGTGCCTCGTTAAGTCGAAAAATATCGGAGGGCTGATTAATCAGACTTATCTCTTGGTTATATTCTTTTTTATGAAAGTTGTTGAGTTCAATTAACTCCTGAATGGAAGGAGGTGTAGGAGCGTTCGAAACTAAGGCCAAAAGCAAGTCTCCCTTTACAAGGGCTTCTTGGGGCTGTAGAGAAGAAATTTTATTTACTAGCTCATGGTCTGGACATAGTGCTCCATTAATAAAAAGATTTACAGGTCCAGTTTCTAAAGGGTATTTCTCTTGGAGATAATCCTCAGTTAAAAAGGAAATTTCCGTTTTTAAAAGGTGATCCCATTTTTCTACAATTGTTCGTATA
>NZ_SMMB01001216.1 GCF_009711365.1 Xanthovirga aplysinae
CTGCGCTCTAACCAACTGAGCTACCTCGCCAAAACGGAGTGCAAATATAGTCTTATTGTTGGCAAAAATGCAAGTCTTTTTTCTTTCCATTTCCCCTTTTAATTAACTTAAATCAGTGTTTTTTCGGCTTTGGACTGAATTTTAGTGAGTTATACATTAATGTTTTTTTGAAATTTTTTTGAATTAATTTTTTATGCTGCCCTTATTTCCAAATTGAGAACAATTTAAAGAAATAACCCTTTTCTAAAGATCCATTCGAATATTTAACCCTAACTAAGATTAGCCTTCAGATTTCAATTTAAGGTTTACCCAAGTTAATTTGATATTTAGGGATGGATTAATTTTTTGATTATTACTAACTTTATCAATCTTATTTTCAATTGGGTTTCTTTCCTTTCTTCACAGGCCCTTCCCCGTAACTTCTATTAGTTCCATTAAAATGAATTTGTTTTGTCAAGCGACTCCCCTGAAGTATTGATTGTTGGTGCTGGTCCAACAGGTTTATCTTTAGCTTTGCAATTACATAGGTATAAGATTGCTTTTCGCATTATAGATCAAAAGAAAGGACCAAGCACAGAATCTAGAGCGTTTGGTATTCATGCTCGAACCTTGGAGATTTTTGATCAATTGGGAGTGATCAAAGAAATCTTAAGGGAAGGACAATCACTTAAGGGGTTTAATTACAAAACTGTTAAAAGAACAATACATTTTTCTGCAGAGGGGTTGATCCAAAGTAAATATGGTTTTATATGGATTTTAGCCCAGAGCAAAATTGAAAGTATCTTAGCGGCAAAATTGAGCGAGTACGGAATTGAAGTAGAGTGGGAGCATCAGTTAGAAGCTTTCCATGAGAAGAATAATGTCATTCATTGCCAGTTGAATAGAGGAGATGGAGAAGGTGAGGAAGAAAATGTTCATTACCTGATTGGTTGTGATGGGGCCCACAGCAAGGTAAGGGAAGGGGCAGGGATTCGGTTCTCTGGAGGGACTTATCCTAATTTTTGGCTTTTGGCAGATTGTTTTATTGACTGGGAAAAAAAAATTGATGGGGGACTTATACGATTTGACGCCCAAGGATTAACCGGCTTTATCCCTTTGGGGGAACATTTAGGAAGGTTAATGTTTGAATTGCCTGCTGTTAAGACCTTTGAAGATTTACCAAAACCTGATCTTAATCTAGTCAGGAAGGTGATGGTAGAAAGAGGCTTTAAAGCTTTAAAAGTAAATTGTGACGAATGGATTACTTTTTTTAAACTTCACCATAAAGTAGCTAGTCATTTTCAGAAGGGGAATATCTTTATTGCGGGAGATGCGGCCCATATTCATAGCCCAATTGGGGCTTTGGGAATGAATACAGGTATACAAGATGTCGCTAATCTGGCTTGGAAACTGTCTTTAGTGTTGAAAGAAAAAGCACCAAGGAAATTATTGGAAAGTTATAATTCAGAAAGAAAAAAGGTAGGTGCTAATGTGGTGAAATTCACGGATATGCTCATGAGATTTTTTAGGTCTTCCAATCCTTATTTAATTTGGTTAAAGGAGTATGTCCTACCTTTCTTTTTGGAAAAGAAGGTGGTAAGAAAACGTTTTTTTAATAAATTGTCTGGAATAAATATTGACTACAGTGGAAGTCCAATAGTGAATGATAGATGGTTGACTTCCTCATGGAAAAAAGTAGATTACAGAGTGAAAGCTGGTCAGAGGATTGATAATTATCAATTTAAACCTCTTCATTTTGAAAAATGCATATACTTGTTTGACTTATTGAAATCTGAGAATCACCAGCTATTATTACTTTCTGGATGTCCGGATGAAAGATTGGATTTAGTTAAGTTGAAGAATATTTATCGCCTGTGGATGGATGAGTATAGGGATGTGATAGATGTTCATTTTATTTTCCATGAACAATATGCCCTTAATTCAATAGAATATAAAACTTCAATTTTTATTGATTATGAAAATAAGCTACATAGTGCATTTGAATGTGAAAAGCCGGGCTTGATTTTAATCCGGCCTGATGGCTACATTGGTTTTCGATCACATCCCGTGGATCAATCCTATTTAGAGGAATATCTTTTTGATATCTTTAAAATGTAATTTGTAGATTCAGGGTAAATACTACCTTAAGTTGCATTCTGGGCCGTTCAATTTGAATTAAATCATCGATAACACGTATATTTCCTACTTGATTGTCATAAAAGAATTGGATATTTAAACTTGCTGTAAGCCACTTTCTTAACCTTAGATTAAAAATGCCTTGCCAGTTAGTGCTAACATTTCTTGTTGTGCCAAAGTAACTTACAAATAACCAAAAGTTAGTCTGAAAACTTAAATTTTCTGCAATCTCTTCAATTAGGTAGTAGAAGGTAACCATTCCCCCAAATTGAACCCTAAGGTTTTTTCCGGGAACAATAATGTTACCTCTTTCATCTCGAACAGCATTTAATACACCATAGGCCCCAGCGTCAGCTAGTCGTTGATCTAAAACAACCGTAAATTTGAGGGCTGCTGGCATTAATCCCACGTTAAAAAATTGATCGGGTGAATAAGCTATACCAGCTCCCAAATAAATATAAAGGGGGGCTGCAAACCGGGAAGTGGGGATATCACTGTCATCATCTTGGGAAAATCCAGGGGCAAATTGTGTTTTGGCAATGAGTGAAACTATCCAATACCAATGTTTCTCAAAGGCTTTTACTAAAAAGTCACTGTGGAATTCAATCTGATCATCGGTTTTTGAGACAGATACTTCTTTTGTAATGTTATCAACCGTTCGTGAAAAGCCGTAAGCTAGTTTTAGATTGTTTCTCCATTGTATATTCTTTTTGGCATAATTGGCATAAGTGAATAAAATGCTATTTAAAGCCGTGGAATTATTTCCTCCGGGTAACCAGTTTACAAAAAAGTTTTGGTTAAATTGGAGATTATAAAAACCCCCCACTTTCCAATACCGCATAGTGTCTTCAGGAAGAATTATTAACGGCTTATTTAAGTCGGAAAGGGTTTTGTCTTGAGGATCTTGTGCCATCGCCCAATATGTAGATAAGATTAAAATTAGGAGCGACAACCATAATTTATTCATAACCCTTTTCTAAATCATCCTCCGATACCATCGACCTATAGAGTCAGGTTTTGGTTTTTGAATTCAAAGTTTATAGTAAAAAGGGGTTTTAATACTCTATTGTTTATGAAAGAAGGTTATAGACTAATTTAAAACTACGGGAAATAACAATATGAGGGAATGAAAGGAATGTTGGGTTTAATAAGGACTAGGGTCTTAATGGGTTGAACCATGATTTGTGGAGTTAAAGTCTGATTGTGTTTTTTAATTGCACAAATAAAAAATGTTCATTAAAAAAGACTATGAATAATTTCATCAGTGACCCTTAAATCAATTTATTCCATAAATCATGGTTCAACCATTTATCCTCGAAACCTTCTTTTTTTAGACTTTTCCCTTTTTTGAAATGTCGTTTTTTTGGATCGCCGTTCTTTTTTTCCTTTTTGACCTTCAAATGGTTGTGGCTGAAGTAATCTATCCGCAAGGTCTTTTCTTCCTTCAGCTGCCAATTTATCTTTAATCCACTGATGGTTTTCTTTTTTGTACCAGAAGAAAAACCGGTGTTGATTACGTTTTTCTTTATCTGATTTGGCAGTGAAAACGGGTTTTAAGGTGTAGGGATGATATCCAGAATAATAAATGACTGTGGCTACTGTCATTGGAGTAGGGGTGAAATCCTGCACCTGTTCAAGTTGAAAGCCCATTTCTTTAGTTTCAGCTGCCAAGTTAGCCATGTCCGCTTCTTTACAGCCAGGGTGACTCGAAATGAAATAAGGAATTAAAGGTTGGTTTAGTCCATTTTTTTGGTTCACCTTATCATATTTCTTTTTGAATTCATGGAAATGTTTGAAGGCAGGCTTACGCATGATCCGAAGGGTATCTTCTGAAGTATGTTCAGGGGCTACTTTTAGTCTTCCAGAGATATGGCGTTTCACTACTTGATCCATATATTCATCGATGCTTTCATCGGCATGTTTATTATAACTCTTCGTTAAAAGGTCATAACGGATTCCACTTCCGATAAAGGCTTTTTTAACTTTTGGGTGTTTGTCAACTCTTTTATAAACCTTGGTCATTTGCTCATGATTTGTATCTAAATTGCTGCAAATAACTGGGTGTATACAGGAGGGACTCACGCACTTATCACATATTGATTGAACCTTTCCTTTAAGTTTATACATGTTGGCAGATGGACCTCCCAAATCCGAAATGTAGCCCTTAAAGTTCGGCATATTGACTACTTGTTCCACTTCTTTCATAATAGATTCTTCGGAGCGGCTGGCAATAAATTTACCCTGGTGGGCAGAGATCGTACAGAAACTACAACCTCCGAAACAACCCCTGTGCATATTGATTGAAAAACGAATCATTTCAAAAGCCGGGATGGTACCTCTTTTTTCATATTTGGGATGTGGCAATCGGGTGTAGGGAAGGTCAAAAGAAGCATCAATTTCCCTTTCAGTCATGGTTTGATAGGGAGGATTGAGCACTAACATTTGATCTCCTATTCCCTGGGAAATCCTGCGGGCATATAATTTATTGGATTCTTGTTCTACATTTTTAAAATTAGCAGCAAATGCTTTTTTGTCTCTTAAGCACTTTTCGTGAGAATTTAACTCAACGGTTTCCCACTTTTTAACTTTTGGCAAGGGAGCTAGTCGATCCTGTAAAAAGGCCGTTTGAGGAATATTTTTAATGGAATCAAAAGGAACTCCTTTGCTCAATAATCTTAATATTTCCTTTAATGGTTGTTCTCCCATTCCATAAATAAGGAGGTCGGCTTCACTGCTTTTTAATATAGAAGGCATCAACTGATTCGACCAATAATCAAAATGAGTAACTCTTCGCAGAGAGGCTTCAATTCCACCAATTACGACCGGAACATCCGGGTAAAGTTCTTTTAAAATTTTGGAATAAACGGAAGTGGCATAATCCGGTCGGTATCCCGATTGACCACCTGGTGTATATGCATCAGTAGATCTACGTCGTCTATTGGCGGTATAATGGTTCACCATGGAGTCCATACATCCCCCGGAAATGGCAAAAAACAGGCGTGGTTTTCCCATTTTTTTGAAATCTCTTAAATCATCCTTCCAGTTGGGCTGAGGCACAATGGCGATACGATATCCTTCACTTTCGATTATTCTTCCAATTACCGCTGAACCAAAAGTGGGGTGATCGACGTAGGCATCTCCAGAAAATAACACTACATCTAATTCCTCCCAACCACGCATCTCAACTTCTTTCTTGGTGATCGGAAGCCAATCCGTCACCGGCCTTTTATTTTTATCCATAGGATTGCAAAAATAGAAAATTTATAGGATTAACTGCTTTTGAGGTGTAAACCATTATTTGATATTGCCGATTTATAGAATTTAAGTGAAAATGTTTATTCCTTATTACCTAACTAGGTCTTAATATGAAGAATTTGAGTAACATTGGAAAAATTGGCTCCTCTAGTTTTTCCTCTATTTTTAACATTGTTTTTAATTGTTAATTGCTTTAAGTGCAGTAATATAGCCTCATTTTTTAAGGGCATTTTCAAATTTTTATCCTGTTGGTCCCAGATTCTTTAGCTAGTTTTATTTGGATTTATTAAAAACAAGGGTGTAATTCGTCAAAATAATTGTACAAGAATCCTGAGTTTTTAGGAAAAAAGATTTTGAAATAATGAAGCTGTCTGAGCTTGAAATAGGGGAATCCGCAGTAATAAGTAGAGTTGAAGGGAATGGGGCTTTTCGTAAACGCCTTACGGAAATGGGTTTTATTAAGGGAAAAGATGTGTTTGTCGTAAAAAAAGCCCCATTAAAGGATCCTATTGAGTATCAGATCATGGACTATAAAGTTTCTTTGAGAAAAACGGAAGCTGATCTTATTGAAATAAAAACAATTATTGATGAACAAGATTCAATAGGGAATAATTTTTTTGGAGTTCACCGATTGGAAGAAAGGGTCAGTGTTCTAAAAAAGGATAAAAGGAATATTAAAGTAGCCCTTGTGGGTAATCCAAATGCCGGAAAAACCACTCTCTTTAATTTAGCTTCAGGTTCAAAAGAACGTACAGGTAATTACACTGGCGTTACCGTTGATACGAAAACTGCAAGGTTTAAACAAGATGGCTATACTTTTCATATTACCGATCTGCCAGGAACTTATTCTCTGACTGCTCATAGCCCTGAAGAATTGTTTGTTCGCCAGCATTTATTGGAGGAAAACCCTGATGTAGTCGTAAACATTATAGATGCTTCCAATTTGGAGAGAAATTTATACTTGACAACTCAATTAATGGACATGGGGGTCAAGGTGGTGATAGCTCTAAATATGTACGATGAACTATTGGAGGGCGGGGATCAACTAGATAATAAAGGTTTGGGGCAAGCTCTTGGAATTCCCATCATGCCAACGGTAAGTTCAAAGGGAAAAGGAATAAAAGAGCTTTTTGCTAAAATTTTGGAAGTCTATAAGGAACAGGTTAATAGTAATAGGCTCAGCCTCCATTATGGAAAAGAAGTAGAGTCATCTCTTGAAAGAATTCAATCAAGGTTGGTCAAAACCCCCTTGCCTATGTCTTTAAAGGGGCTTTCTACACGCTTTCTGTCCATTAAGATTTTGGAAAAGGATGAGGCCATCAATAGAGAATTGAAAAAGACTATGGGAGCCGATGAAGTGGTTTCTGTAGGAAGGAAAGAGGTTCAAAGTATTGAACAAAAATTTGGGGAAGATAGTGAAACGGTATTGACGGATCAAAAATATAGTTTCATTGAAGGGGTTTTAGAGCCGACGCTTAAGAAGAATAAAGTCAATAAAAAGCGCTTGTCGGATAAAATCGATCTCTTACTTACACATCGGATATGGGGTTTTCCCATCTTTCTATTTTTAATGTGGTTGATGTTTACCCTCACTTTTAGTTTAGGGCAAATCCCCATGGATATGATCGACAACGGGGTGGCAGCTCTTGGTGACTTTATTGTATCCCATATGGATGATGGACCTTTGAAGGGGCTTTTAGTGGACGGTATTATTGGAGGGTTAGGAGGTGTAATTGTTTTTTTACCCAACATTATGATCCTCTTCTTCTTTATTTCTTTAATGGAAGATACAGGGTATATGGCTCGTGCGGCTTTTATCATGGATAAATTCATGCACAAGCTAGGGCTTCACGGAAAATCCTTTATACCTTTAATTATGGGATTTGGTTGTAATGTTCCTGCTGTGATGGCTACGCGAACTTTGGAAAATAGGAATGATCGCTTGCTTACCATGTTGATAAATCCATTTATGTCGTGTAGTGCCAGATTACCCATCTACATTTTATTTGCAGGTGCCTTTTTTCCAGCCCATGCGGGAACATTGCTCTTTGTGATCTATTTGATAGGGATATTATTGGCCGTGGGGGTGGCAGTGTTTTTCAAAAAAGTGATTTTCAAATCGAAAGAAGCTCCCTTTGTGATGGAATTACCTCCCTACCGTTTGCCAACTTTAAAAGCCAGTATTATTCACATGTGGAATAAGGCCTCTCAATACCTAAAAAAAATGGGTGGAGTAATATTGGTGGCCTCCATTTTAGTTTGGGCATTAGGATATTTTCCCAGAGAGGTACATTTCTCTCAGGATTATGACCAACAAATAGAAATGTTGCAGTCCCAGGAAGTTTCGTCTTTAGGAGGTGAAAATAGTATTGTCAGCGAGAAAATAAAGCTGGAAAAGGCTGATCAAATAGAACAAATTGAGGAGAAGAAAGAACAAGAACGCTTTGAAAAGTCTTATATCGGTCGATTGGGAAAATGGATTGAACCAACGATTCGACCTTTAGGATTTGATTGGAAGATGGGAGTCAGTTTGCTGACGGGAGTGGCCGCCAAAGAAATTGTGGTAAGTACAATGGGTGTCCTTTATCAGGCTGGGGAAGATGCGGATGAAAATTCTCAAAGTTTAATGCATAAATTGCAAGAACATACCTATCAAGAAGGTCCCAATAAGGGGCAGAAAGTATACACCCCTCTGAAGGTTTTTGCATTTTTGATTTTTGTACTGATTTATTTTCCTTGCGTTTCGGTGGCAGCTGCGGTCCGGAAAGAAGCTGGAAGCTGGAAGTGGGTGGTGTTTATACAATCCTATACAACCGTCTTGGCTTGGGTAATGGCATTTATTATTTATCAGCTGGGAAGTTTAATCATTTGATCTATGGTACAGGAAATTATTACTTATTGCATTATTGGGATAGCTTTCTTATTTGTTTTATGGAAGATTTTGAAATCTTTTAGGAAAAAGTCCTTAGACTCGGCTTGCAGCTCTGGTTGTTCTTCCTGTACTTTTCAGGAAAGTTGTAATGGAGCTAAATTTGTTAAAAAAGTTGAGTGAAATTTGGGGTTTGAAAAAGTAAAAAGAATGTAAACTTTTTAATCCATTTAGAGGACCGTGGTAGAAATTATGAATCGAGGTTAATCATTTTGAGTAGGATTATTGTTTCCGTATTTGTTTTATTTTCAGGTTATTATAAGTGATTATGGCTGGTTAGGTATTTTTAATAGTGGCTTTTGCAATTCCATTCTTCCAATAAAGTAACCTGAATCCCTCTTTTTTAAGAAATCCCTTTCTTCATTCCCTTTGTCACTCTCTGTCTTTTCTATTTTGAATAGTCATTTATTGTTCATATTATTATGGTTGGACTAATTGTGGTAAGTCGAATTTTGGCGTATTATAATTAAATCTACCTTTAAGTTAAATAGGAGTTAATTTTTAGAATCTAGGCTATTTATTTTCCGTGTCTTAATTAAAGGGGAATTATTTCTTAGGCCTTTTTCATTTTATTTTTTTAATTCCTTAAACTTAAATTTCCATAGTAGTAGCAATTTATTAAATCAATTTTTCACTTTTAACCATTACAGGAGGACAACCTTTGAAAAGAAGAGATTTTATTCAATTGGCCGGATTAGGGGCCGGCGGAGCTATGCTCTCTGTGCCTTTGCTTGGTCATGCCCTACCTTTGGAAGCGAATACCGCTCCGGTAGATGCGGCTATTAACAAACGTTTAGCCGATGTGGCTATGAATGCAGCCACTTCGAAGGGCGCTACTTATGCGGATGTTCGGATTGGCCGCTACCTTAATCAATTTATTTATTCCCGTGAGGATAAGGTCCAAAATATTGTTAATACAGAGTCTTTTGGTGCCGGTATTCGAGTAATAGCAAATGGAACCTGGGGTTTCTCGGCCACTAATGAGGTGACTGATGAAGGAATTGCAAAAGCGGCAGAACAGGCTGTTGCCATTGCCTTAGCAAATTCGAAAATCCAAAAGGAGCCGGTTAATTTGGTTCCCTTGAAAGGACATGGGGAAGTGAGCTGGAAAACACCTATTGAAAAGAATGGTTTTGAAATTCCGGTAAAAGAAAAGGTTGACCTTTTGTTAACAGCCAATTCTGAAGCCCTGAAAAATGGAGCAAATTTTGTTACTTCGGCTCTTTTTCTTGTAAATGAGCAAAAATATTTTGCTTCTACTGAAGGCTCTTATATTAACCAAGATATTCATCGGATTTGGCCAACCTTTGGCGCAACGGCAATTGATAAAGAAAATGGCAAGTTTAAGTCTCGTCAGGCTTTATCTGCTCCTATGGGTATGGGTTTTGAATACATGGATGCTCGACCAGAAGGAAAAGTAGGAGGTCCGGCGGGTCTAACACATTATGGGAAATATTATGATATGATAGAGGATGCGGCTGCAGCAGGTAGACAGGCGAAGGAAATGCTTACAGCCAAATCGGTAGAGCCCGGCAAATATGATTTAGTACTGGACCCTAACCATTTGGGGCTAACCATTCATGAATCTGTTGGTCATCCACTTGAGTTGGATAGGGTATTAGGTTATGAGGCCAATTATGCAGGAACTAGTTTTGCTACCTTAGATAAATGGAAAACCAAAAAATTTAATTACGGAAATAATTTGGTAAATCTTTTTGCTGATAAAGTTCAGCCAGGATCCCTTGGGGCGGTTGGCTACGACGATGAGGGGGTAAAAACCAAAAAATGGGATTTGGTTAAAGAGGGAACTTTAGTGAATTACCAGGCTATTAGAGACCAAGCACATATTATTGGAGAAAAAGAGTCGCATGGTTGTTGCTATGCCGATAGTTGGAGTTCTGTACAGTTTCAAAGAATGCCAAATGTTTCTCTTGCTCCAGGTAAAGAGAAATACTCTGTTCATGACATGGTAAAAGATGTAGAAAAGGGGATTTATATTGTAGGTAGGGGGTCTTTCTCTATTGACCAACAGCGCTATAATTTCCAGTTTGGAGGAACACTCTTTTATGAAATTAAAGACGGAAAGATTACTGGAATGTTGAACGATGTGGCTTATCAGTCTAATACCCAGGAGTTTTGGAATTCATGTTCTAAAATATGTGATGAAGATGACTATCGATTGTTTGGATCCTTCTTCGATGGGAAAGGACAGCCTAGTCAGATCAGTGCAGTTTCACATGGAAGTTCTACCACCCGTTTTGACGGTGTTAATGTCATTAATACAGGTCGTAAGATTTAATGGCTAATTTTATAATTGAGTGTAAAATTTAAATCTAGAAAATATCAAATGGCAATATTATCCAAAGAGGAAGCTAAAGGAATCATGGAAAAGGTCCTTAGCTACTCACGGGCAGATCAATGTATCGTTACCATTTATGGAAATGAACGCGGAAATATTCGTTATGCCCGAAATACAGTTTCTACCTCTGGTGCAGAGTCCAATGTTGACCTGGTTGTAGAATCCAGTTATGGTAAAAAATCAGGAATAGCCACGATCAATGAGTTTGATGAAGAATCCTTAAAAAAAGTCGTAAAGCGTTCTGAGGAATTGGCAAAATTAGCTCCGGAAAACCCAGAATTTGTGGAAGCTTTAGGCCCCCAAGTTTATAAGGAATCCAAGCAGGCTTTTAAATCCACAGAGGAAATTACTCCTGAATACCGTGCTCAAGTGGCCGCAAGTAGTATTAACCAGGCTGCTGAAAATGGCTTGGTTGCAGCAGGGTTTTTTGAGGATTCAGTGGACTTTGCGGGAATGATGAATTCCAAAGGACTTTTTGCTTATGAGAAAAGTACAGATGTTAGCTTTACTCTAACGGTTCGGACAAAGGATGGCTCTGGTTCGGGATGGGTTAGTCGTGATTTTAATGATGTAAGTAAGTTTGATGCTGCTAAGGCCTCTTCCATTGCTGTTAAAAAAGCAGCGTCCTCAAAAGAGGCTAAGGCACTGGAACCAGGGAAATATACCGTTATTCTTGAACCTGCCGCATCTGTAGGCCTATTGGGCAACATGGCTAGAAATTTGGGAGCAAGGCCCGCAGATGAAGGCCGAAGCTTCCTTTCTAAAAAAGGAGGAGGAAATAAATTAGGAGAAAAGCTTTTCGACGAAAGAGTTAATGTTTATTCCGATCCATTACATCCTGAAATTCCATACTCCACATGGAGTAATAACGGTCTTCCTCGGGAGAGAATAGAGTGGATAAAGAATGGTGTTGTAAAAAATCTTTATTATAGCCGGTATTGGGCTAAAGAAAAAGGAGTTGATCCGGTACCTTTTCCAGGCAGATTTATAATGGAGGGCGGAAATCAATCTCTTGAGGAATTAATCAAGGGGACCAAAAAAGGTATTTTAGTGACTCGTTTATGGTATATCCGGTCCGTTGACCCACAAACTTTGCTTTATACGGGATTAACAAGAGACGGTACATTTTATATTGAGAATGGTGAAATCAAGTATCCTATTAAGAACTTTAGGTTTAATGAAAGCCCTGTAATTATGCTAAATAACCTTGAAGCTTTAGGTAAACCTCAACGGATTGATGGAAGTTTGATTCCACCAATGAAGATTAGAGACTTTACCTTTACTAGTTTGTCGGATGCGGTATAACTTTAATCTCAAATAAATTATAAAAACCGAGTATAGAAGGAGAGGAATTGTCTATTCTTTTGAAAATTTTTTAAGGAGTTTTCAAATGAGAGAGATTCTACTCCTTCTTAATTTTTGTTAACTACCTTTTTAAGTCTTTTTTTGAGCGTATTAATTTTTTT
>NZ_SMMB01001134.1 GCF_009711365.1 Xanthovirga aplysinae
TTTGAAGGTACAAAATTATCAGTCGGATAAGGTATTGGTTCTTTTATTTAAGGTTAAAATGGATAACTACTTTCAGCTTCACTTTCTTGATATCGGGTATCGTCGCCAGCTTCCCCTCCAACATAATGAACTTCACCCATGACTACTTCTTGTGTGAGCAAAATTAAATCAGTATTAAGGAATGAAGGGATCCTTTTTGCATCTTTTTTTATTACTTCAATATCCCTAAGGAGTTGGAGCACCTCTTGAGAATTTTTTGCTCTTGCCGTTTGGTCACCAATTCTAGCACGTTTAAAAGTGCTTAAATACTCCAAAGATGCGGTCTCCAAAGGTAGTCCAGCATACTCTATAGCTTTTTTAAAAATTGTTTGGCCCACAAGATCTCGATTCCTCTGTAGTCTTTTTTTTACTTGTGCAGGTTCCCATTTTTTGGCTTCTGCAGCTTTTCTTTCTCTTTGTAATTCTTCTTCGTGTCGTCTTCGTTCTCTTTCCTGACGATGTCGTAATTCTTCCTGTCGATGTCTTTCTCTTTCCTCTTCTTCCTCTTCAAATACTTGAAACCTGCCTTGGTCCCTATTTAAAATTGTCCATTCTTTTTTCTTCCTTTTAAAAAAATTGGAAAAACAGGAAATGTTTAATGGTAGGTTGGGGCTTGGCTCCTCTACTACCTCCCATTCGTTAAAGGAATCGCTTCTTCTTACTTCTTTCATGGTTGAATGGTTTTTAAGTTTTGGAAATTCTAAAGTATTTCTTTCATTAATTTCAGGTAGTGTTAGACTATACCCACATTAATTTTAATGGTAAAAATTAGGCCTTCTCCATTTCACGCCTTTAAGAAACCCTACAAAAAAAACCAATTTCTTTATTCATCTCTATTTGAGTTATATTTTCTTCCTAAAACCTTCTTCTTAAAGGATTTCTTTGATTTTTTTTCCTATTAAAAGGGCTATTGTATTGGTTATCTTTTAAAAATGTTGCATCTAATAACAATAGGTTGTGAGTAGGGTTTTCACCCGAAGTTGGTAGTGAATCTACATTTTCACTCTTTGTATCATTTATACGAGAAAATTGGAATAAACGATTATAGTTTTCTTACCTATTTATCTTAAATGCCCTGAATAGCTTATCTATTCTTTGTATATATGCAAGGTAAACTTCTCATTATTAAATGAAAACAGAATGGGATTAGAATAGGATTAGAATTTCAAAAGGTCTAAAGAAATCATTAAAACTTCGGGAAGTTAAATAATTCCAAGTAAGATGAGATGGGTTTGTTACCATTAGTAACTCTTAAGCTGTCCCTGGTGTAAGAGGAATCAAAAATGGAAATTATGACCTATGGTATAATATCATTTTTTAGGCCCCTAAAATATTGTAAGCCAGAAAATTTATTAAATCAAACTTTTTAAAGTTTAATCTAGAACTTCCCCAGGTGCTCAACTTTCTTTTACTTAGGTAATTTTAATCTGTACCTATGAACACCAAGTGCTAAGAGAACTTCTTGTACAAAGAAGAAAAGAATTGAGAACTTGACAAAGAACTAAATCCAAAGATATCCAAAGTTCTGATAGCAGAATCAAAGCGAGTGTTTTGAATGGGAAGAGGTCCTAAAAAGACCCTCGGCAGACAATAGTTATTTGACTTTATTTGGGTGGATATTTGTTATTTCATTATGATTAGGAATATACAGCTATTTGCTAGTTCTGTTTTTGTCAGGCTTTTAGCCCCCCTATTCACTTTAGCTGATTTTAAACTTATTTCTTGGTAGTCGATTTTTAAAGCCACCGTCTCATTTTCAGTTATTTCATGAGTTTTTTGGATCTGTGAATTTTTCGACGATGGCTATCACCCTACTACTATTAGCCTATCAATACTGTGGGGTCACCTATAGAAATAAACCCACCATGAGCCGTCTTGCTGCCCATAGTGGCTACCTGTTTACCATTAAAAAGTACGTTGGCATTACCCTCTTTAATGGAGTCTGGGGGGCCAACGCAAACACATTTATCACCTTTTACGGCAGCGGGTTTGTCGTTTATTAATACCGTGGTAACACCTGGTCCCAATACTGGTCCTCCTACGTGAGGTATAGGAGGAGCAGGTGCTGGGGGTGTTTCTACTTTAGGGCAGATATGCATGCTGCCTATTGTTGCTATGGGTTTTCCTGCCATTTTCTTCTTGTTTTTTAGTTAAGTTAATTAGTTTACTTGATGTCGATTTTCCCTGCTGTTCCTTTTAGGGAGGTTTGGCCTCCTTTCAGACTAGCATTTTTACCTCCTTTAAGTTCTAAATCCATATCACCTGTCACGTTTGCATTTTTTGCTTTTATTGTAACCTTTGAGCTTCCTTTTAAGGTAGCGTCCCCTTTATTACTGGCAAGGTTAAGATCCTTATCTGCCGTAGCATTTAGGACTCCTTCTGTGGCCATGCTTAGGGCAGACTTGGCACTAAACTCTATTTCTTTGGCTTGTATAATAATTTTCCCGCTGGACAGAAGTTGAAACTCTTCCTCATGGGAGGCCATGATAATTGAGTTTTTTTTTCCTTTATCGTAAATGTGTATTTCTTCTTTTCCTTTGGTATCTATCAGTTCAATGGTGTGTCCACTGCGAGTACGTATGGCTTTAATGTTGTTGGATTTGGGTTTGTGTCCAGTTTTGTCCTTTCCATTAAAAAGGGCTCCTGCCACATAGGGTTTTTCTACATTTCCTCCTTCAAAAGCTACTAGCACTTCCTCACCTTCTTCAGGAATAAAGTAAAAGCCTTTTTCATCGCCGGCATATGGGCTTAATATACGCATCCAGTCACTTTCCATTTGCCATACAAACCTGACTTTAACCCTACCTAAACCTTCTGGATCTTCATTATCAATTATTTCAGCGGGTTGGGAAGCTGCTTGGGCGGAGATGAACGGATTGGTATAGGGAGGGACCCTAACATTTTTGGGAATAGCAGTAAAATGGCATTGATAATTTTCTTCATTTATGGAATGATGCTTTACGGTAGTAATGATATAATCACTGGAAACCTCTCCATTTGCAATGGTAATTATCCAGCCAGGTTGTAAAGGTTCATGACTTTTGCCAGAAAGCGTAAGCATGTTTGCTTCGTTACGATCTTGTAGGAGTTGGTTGGTTTTGTCCAAATCTTTCTGGTCGACTGCGGTGGTTAGGTAGGAATGGGACCGGTTATTTCGGGAAAAAACATCATTGCTTTTTTGTGTGGCCAGTTGGCTGTAGCGGTTATCGGAATTCTGCTGTCCTTTCATGGTTTCCACTTTTAATTTTTCAGCCCCTTTAAAGTTATAAGCACTTACGGCAATCTTAGGACTATTTATGTGTGTGGAGGTTTTTAGATTTTGTAGATTCACCCCATTGGTTAAAGTAAGTCCAGGGCTTTCGAGTTTGCCAAACCGGAGGTTTACCCCGTTATAATACATCCATTGTCCATAGCGCTTTGCCTGTCTTGAGATAAACTGAAAGTCTGTTTCATTATATTGGACGGCATAAGGAATTTTATCATTCTTTCCGGGGTCAAAGCTGCTGGCATCGTAGAGGTTTGAAGGAGCATTTTTAAGCACTTGATTTAGAACATCGCTTAGGGTGGTATCAATGTATGTTTGGCTTTGCTCAATATCATCGAAAAAGATGGTAGGACTGAGACCTTTGATCAAAAAAGAAGTGCTGGACTCATCGGGGCTTTGGATCTGGATGGCAGTGATTAACCCGATGAAGAATATTTTTCCCTGAGCTGAATTAAAGGTGATGGTTACTTTGACTCCTAGATGGTTTTCCACAAATTTTGCTTGATCATTTGTCGATAGAATAAGTTCTCTATTGTAATGCCAGAGGAAAGAAAATTCCTGATGGTCACAAAGGGGTTGATCTAAAGACAGATCTGTAAATTCAATGGGGTCTTCTTGTCCGTCCACGCTGATACTTACAAGTTTATTAACTTGCATTTCTTCAGGAAATGTGAAGATTTGATCATTTGAAGTTGCCATACTTTCTTTATTTATGTTTAATAATTAAGTATTGTATTGCAAGCCAGAGAAGTATTATGTAAAAACAGCTTGGTTAAAACCCGGCATTAAAATATGGGATAATTACCTAATGGGTATTAAAACCATTTTTTCTTATAAGAAATGGAAATCCCAGAAATACACCTTAATTGATTACGTCTTATTTCAAGGGCATTAATTTTAATTTTCTTCCCTTTGATATCATCGCATAATTCTGAAAAAGAGATCAGTTCTTTGTCGTTTTTTACTACAGGAATATCAAGGTTCCCACAAAGTTGTTCAAGCAGGTCTTCCTTGGTTTTACGACCGCTTGCAATTTGAAAGAGCTTTTGTTCAAATTCTTTGTCACTAATTTCAGGCGTTAATCTAAGTTCATCTGATTTTTGGCTCCGTGGTACTAATAAAGCCTCTTTTCTTATGTCTTCCAAGGGACCTTGAGACTCTTCAGGGTTGTGATTCTCTAAAGCTTTTAATTGGCTAGGTGCTTTATTTTTGTGCACTTCTATTTTTTTTCTTATGCTCTTTCTTGGCGTTACTACTATTTTTTGTTGGGTGATATTATGGTGGTCATTGTTTACCATCAGGGATACAGTTTTTATTCCTGGGCTGCTATAGGTGTGGCTGGGGTCCTTTAGAGTTGAGTTAATAGTAGTTCCATCCCCAAAGTCCCATTGCCAGCTGCTGGCATGGGGGGTATTGTCTTTAAATGTTACGGCCTTGCCGACTTGCACACTTTTTGGCAGGGTAAATACAGGCAATAAGGTGCTGTCTAAGACAGGCTTTTTTTCCTCAATATTTAAAACATGTTCGGTTTTGCAATTTCCATTTATGATTAGCGTAACAGTGTATTGTCCTGCTTCTTTAAAACTATGCAAAGCATGGGCTTTTCTTACTTTGGATGACCCATCCCCAAAATCCCATTCCCAACTTTTGGCGCCATATGATTCATCCTGAAATTGAATCAGACTACCCACAGTGTAATTATCCGATTTTATGTAATTTAGGACATCTTCACAGTTCACATGATCTTTCTTTTTTAAGAAAAATACTACTGCACTAATTAGGAAGAAGAAAAGGAAAGTTTGGTAAATATACCCACTAAAATTTGAGGGTATTCTTTTGCTCGAATTGTCATTGAATGTTTTCTGAGTACTTGGGTCATTCTCGATTCTTTTTTTATTCTGGGCCATTTTTAAAAAAACTTTCAATCAAAATTCTGTAATAAAAAAAGTCTTAAATAGGTAGGTATAAGTCTTAGATGTATAATTCCAATTTATTTGCCGAGTTTCTCGCCTAAGTTTTCTATAGAAAGCAGGTGGTGGATCCTTTTTAAATTGTAAGGGCTTGCAAAGGAATGTAAAAAATTCCAAACCCCGTTTTTTAATTTTTCTTATCTCTTCCCAGGAGAATGTCGGCCAACTTCAGGGGCTAATTATACTATTATTAATTAGATGTTTCACCTTATTTTTTACTTACTATTTTATTTATTTTAACATTTATATATAGTTGATGATTTGTTCAAACGAATAGGAAACTCCTCTGGTTGTCCTTTTAATAATAAGTGAGTTTCACTTTTGATAATTGCATCCTAGGGAATGGTTTTATTGAATAAGTAAAATGAAGCTTTATTTTGTTAAATAGAATTTTATCTCTTTGAAGTAAGGAGTAGTTGCTATTTAATAAAAAATAGGATAACAAATAGCGTGTAAACTTTTTTTAATAAAATTCTAATGGAATTTTAACATCAAGTTTAATAACTAATTTATTTTTTTTTCGATATTACTTATGAGAAATGAGCTTAGGAAGATTTTGGCTCTTTTGCCTTTTTCTTTTGGTTAAACCCATCCTTGAAGTTAATCTAAATCCGAATAGTATGGAGCCTACTGATGTGGTAGAAGAAATAAAGAGGATACAGGAACAAGATTTTGACCTCCGTGTGGAAGTCTTAATTGCCAATATGCTCGAAGAGGGAATGGATCCTGAGGAGATTCTATTCTCCTTTGAAGGGGCTTTTAATAGAAGTTACAGTAATGATCTGTTGGATTTTGAACTGGTTTATAATGAGTTTGAAAAAACAGATAATATTGTTTTAAGACTTTCCCGAGATGGTTTGTATCACGGACTTCCCGAAGCGATGTTTCATCAGGCCCAAGATCCTCTTTCAAAAAAAACCAGCCAGTGGGCGAAGGATTATATAAAAAGGAAAAAAGAGGAAAAGAACGCTAAGAAATTTTTTGCTCCCTTTGAAAATGAGTTTTTATGGCAAAGAGTATTTCAGGAGCAGGAGGAAAGACGAATTCTTAAAGAACTCAATAGTACGAAAATCAGTGATTTTACTAGGAACTTTTGGGATATTGAGGAGGACCTACCTATAGAGATGACTTCCAAGATGGTCCAATTGTTACCTTGGGCCTGGAAGATTGCCTTGGATCTGAATACTTTTTTACCATGCCTTAAAGCTGTTATTGGAGAAGAAGTTTCGCTTAATAAAATAGCAAATAATAGGATCGTGCACAACAAACAACAAAAGCCATTGGGGATGGATCGGCTTGGGCTTGAATTAACTTGTGGAGGTACTTTTATAGACGATACCTATTACTTAGAAGTTTGTATTGGGCCTGTCAAAAGTGAACAAACCTGTCACTATTTGGAAGGAGGTCAAAATCAACGATTCTTGGATGTTTTTTATAGTTTTTTTCTTCCCCTTGAAGTGGAGGTAAATACTCGAATTCTCATTGAAGAAAAAGAAAGTAAGTTTCAAATTGGTAATGAAGATTTTTATGCCCGTTTAGGGTGGACCACAATTTTATAATTTGTTGTATGAAAGCACCATTTAATGAGCTATTTAGCACTGAATTAATTACTCTGTGTACTATTTTATTTACATTGGGTATCCTTTGTACCGTAATCTTCTCTAAGCTGGTTAATAACTACTCTCAATTTTATAAAAAGAAAGTACTTATTTACATTATTCTTAGTTTTTTGGTTTTTGGCCTCAATGCTTTCTTGGGTTACAGTAGTCTTTTCCAGGAGGAACAACAAACATTCATCTATATACAAGTGAGTTTGTTGTTGTTAGGAAGTGTACATGTATTATTTGTTCATAGTTATTTCAAGGCATTTGATGAAGAGGAAGCGGTAGGAAAACATATCTTTTTCAGCTTGATCATTAGTCTTTATGGGATGTTTATTTTAACTCTCGTGAGTACTGTCCTTGCTAAAACAGATTTTTTACATTTAATGCTGTCAGCATATTTTTGTTTCTTGATCCCTTCTTTTTTTGAAAGAACATTTATCAAAGCCATTGCCATTCCCATGAAAATAATGAAGGATTGGGTCTTTCCTGTTCAAAATGGTTTTTCAGAGCCAAATGATGGGGAACTTAAGGACCTAATTTTTTTGAATCTTGAGTTTTACAAAACAACCAATGATGTTCATAAAACAAGTTTTAAGGCTAAAGCTCCCATCCGTATGGATTTTGGTCGGTTGTTTTATCATTTTGTAAACGATTATAATGACCGCCATGAGGAAAGAATTGAGGTATTGAATAAAGAGGAAAAAGCTTATCGTTGGGTATTTTATTTAAAACCACCTTGGTATGGTACCGCAAAGTATGTAAACCATGATCTTCCAATTTATATGAATGGAATTAGAGAAAATAGTGTGGTAATATGCAAGAGAGTCTAGGTGTTCAAAAAATTAATTATCAGGTATAATACTTTTGGCTAGTTTCAAAAAATAGCAATAAAGATGTAATTGTAGATAATGCAATTACATCTTTATGGATGGTTTTTTTGTCTTTGAATAAATTTTTTAAACTAATGATTTATAAAGGAAAACTTTTAATGGATGATCTCGAGCTTAACTTATTGGAGTATGAGTTGGAGTTTCATCAGCCTGTAGGCTTCCAGTCCAAACCCAACGACCGTGTGAAGGGTGGTGTAATTAATGTAATATTTAAAAAACAAGAGAAAGCTAATTATTTGATGAACTGGATGACCCAGTCAGATATGCGTAAAAATGGAAGTATTATCTTCAATGGACCTAAAGATAAAGGAGTAGTTCATGAGCACAAATTTTGGGATGCTTATTGTATCGCTTATGAGGAAACATACAGGTATGATAGTTCGCACCCTATGGTCGTACAGCTTTCATTTGCTGCAGGAATTATCCTTAATAAAAAACAAGGGATACTTTTTAAGCAGTCCTGGCACTTAACTGATTTGGGAACTTTGTAAGTAGCTAAACAACCAATGCTGGGGAGAATCTATGTGAGTGAAACTATCTTAATTGCCATTCTTCGATTCAAGCAAAATTGTTCGTGAAAGGGGATTTTTAATTTTACATCAAACAGTTAAAAACATGTATCAAAGAGTGAGTTTAAAAATATCTTTAAATCCTAATTAGGTCCATGAATCTATTACCCCATTTATTCGGAAGTTTTACTCTTGTGTTTTTATTAATCTTTTTTTCTTCTTTTCAAGAGGAAGAAGATTTTATTCAGTGGTCTTTAAATTCACCCTCTCTTGATGAAAATGGAAACATTACGGTTAAGGTAGGCGATCTGGTCCCAATTGATGTGGGTTTTGAAACAACAGATGCAAACTTTGGTATTGGAGGTTCTCGGCTTAATGTTGAAATAACTGATATCAATTTTCCTGAAAATGTAAAGGAGTTTGATCCTTAAATAGCAAACGTTGAGGGAACTAATAATTTATTTGGTGCGAGCTTGCTATTCGATACCTTAGGTTTAAAAACTACTTAGTTAGTAGAAATAAAATCTGATATTGAAAGTCTTGATTCTATTAATTTTTTGATAGTTGTCAATTAATAACAAAGGGTATTTAGTTCAAATAAAGAAATTGGCATTTTTTATCTTGAAAGAAATAAATTTAGCTCAGACGGAAATTTGGAAATAGGTTTAAGGACT
>NZ_SMMB01000106.1 GCF_009711365.1 Xanthovirga aplysinae
TTTCATGCGCATCAGGATGGTGAATCTAATATTATCCAAAGTGCAAACTTGATTAGTAGTCTAATGAATGGGGGAGTAAACAACGATGACAATAATTTTGATTTTTATGCTGATCAGCAAGGTGTCTCTAATTTAATATTAGGAAATAATGCCATTGGAGGGGATAGAAATGATGAGAATGTGCTGAGAATTTCGGCTTATCAAGTGGGGACCTCCAATGTTATGAATTTAACCAACTTTATTCTTGGTAATAATAACGATGATAATGATCAGGGAGCCTGGATTAACATTAATGGGGATTTAAACGAAATAGGAGATCCCGATGCAGTTGATTTTAATTTGGGAAATAATATAATCAT
>NZ_SMMB01000330.1 GCF_009711365.1 Xanthovirga aplysinae
CTTAATTTTAAAAATAAAGATTAAAAGCTATTAGGAGCTGCAATACTAAAATTGCCGACACAAACACTAAACAGGTAATAAATACAAAAGGCTGTCCCAAAAATTGAGACAGCCTTTTGTTTAGCTTCAGTAGAACATCCTACTTTTCTTTGACCTAGCCCCTAGGATTC
This sequence comes from Xanthovirga aplysinae, assembly GCF_009711365.1. Lineage (GTDB taxonomy): Bacteria > Bacteroidota > Bacteroidia > Cytophagales > Cyclobacteriaceae > Xanthovirga > Xanthovirga aplysinae. The sequence continues at coordinate 171 of NZ_SMMB01000330.1, forward strand.
CTTAAGAGCCTTGATTAAAGCCACCAGGAACCTTTATCTTCCCCAGTTTTGCACATGCTCATCATGCCAATCATCAATTAAATCACTAGCCTGAGAAACCGAAATATTACCTAAATCGGCCAGTTGCTCTGGAGTTAAAGGGTTTGGGTTACCCAAAAAGACAGATTTCAGTACTTCTATATTGGTATTGATAACACTTTTTTCAGGTTTAAACCCAAAAATGATAGATTGTACTAATCCCGTCCGAAGTGCTTTATAGTCCACAGCAGGAATATATATACTGGAAAGAATATGTTCTGGGTAAGAATAAATAGGCTTATTGGAAAGGTTTCCCTCTCTTCCCATCTTACTACTTTCCAATTGGTCTTTAAAGTAAAATTTTAAACCGCTAATGGCAGACCCATAATTGAAATTATACACATTAAAAAAGCTATCAGCACTAGCGCCAATAATTGGCTTGTCCTTTACATCAAAATCTCCCCCAGCTTCTGGTGTATTTACCCCTCCACTACCTCCTATTTTTATACTAGTTTTGCCTTCAGGTCCTCCATTGGAAGGGTAATCTACTTGAATGGCATCTACCCGCTGTCCTGCCCAAACTTGTACACGAGTGGGAAACTCAGAGGGACCCGACGGAAATACAAAAGGTGTTGGAGAGGAACCAATCATATCAGAATAAATCTCTCGGTCCATTCGTATTTCTGCACCATCCGGGTATTTAATGGGATCAAAATAAGGCCACATGTCACGAAAATCCAACACTGCAAGCGTCATCTCCCGTACATATTTATTGATAGTATTAAAAGGCTCCGTATTTTCAGCATTAGGTTTTGGCGCATTGGCTACAGCTTGATTTAATCCGGTTTGGTACCATCGGTCCACATAATCACTAAATACCGGAATTGCATTTTCTAAATTACGCTTACTTCTATCTAATTCTACTTGCCCAATTCCCCATTCATCTCCCTGTAAA
>NZ_SMMB01000565.1 GCF_009711365.1 Xanthovirga aplysinae
GGCTTTTTTGTGCTCAGGAAGACCTTATTGTGGCAATTAACTCCCAAAATTCTTAAGTTGGGGAAAACTTGGGAGTATTATCTTTTGCTGAAATTACTGGTTCAAGCTCGGAATGTCCATCCACTTCTGGGACGTATTCCTACAACACAGATCTTTCTAATCCAAGCCAACAATGGTCTATTACTGGAGGGAATATGGTGATTTCAGGGCCAAGCACTGGTAGTTCTGTGACATTTAATTTTCTAAGTAATTTTAATGGGGGGCAACTAATGGTTTCGGTTACTTCTAATGGACATAGAAGTACCAACCTGTTTAACATTAGTAAATGTGTACCTTCCTGTACCCCACCTACTCCTGGAATAGATGTAACTAATTGGAATGTTGTGTTTATGGACTTGACCCCTGTTGCATATACCCTAAAGTTAGAGTTAAATATAGATGAAAAATGTTCTGACTTTATTAAATATGAATTGCAAATAAACTCCAGTATTAGAAGTTTATCTTCTGATGGAAGGAATATTACTGTTGGAGCACAAGGAACTTTGAGAACAACATTTTGTATTAAGGTAAGAGGTGTTTACCAAAGCGGTACTTCAAATTGGAAAAGTATTGTAGGAAGAACTGAACCCGGTCCTGATGATCCTGTCTAAAATTTGAACTATATATCCATATAGACTACCCTCAAAGTGGTCCTTTTCAAGTTGCACCCCATACTTCCCATCCCTCCTATTTTTGACTCCTATACACCTGATAAACAACATCCACTCCAGCATTCGAATTCCCTCGAAATTCACATCCTTTAAGATTCCCATATATCTTTAGTATTTTCGTAAAATTTAAAACAGAAATATTAGTAAAGGCTTCTTTTTTAAGGATAGAAAAGGAAAAAGTTCTTTTACCCCTTCATCTTGTGTGCTCAATTGGGAATTCTTAATATGATGATTATTTAGATGGAATTACCCAGAATCCCAAATTGGGAACCTCGAGTTAAATAATAATCAGTGCCAATTTTGTTTTAACTGTAGATTTTTATATTGTAAGGCAAACAATTGTAATGAGGGAATAATTCTTCAATAAAATTTTTGAAAGAAAAACTATACAAAGTTGGTTTGATTATTCAAAATGATAGGCTGGAATCAATATATTATTTATTACAAATATCCAATATTAGAAATTGGATATTTGTAATAAATAATATGAAAATACACATTTTAAAATATTGAAATTTTGTATTTTTATTCTATCAAAAGTCAAAAAGATACAATGGCAACAATAGAATTTGGTCATCAATTGGAAAAGACAACAAAGTCCCTAAAACCCTTTGCTTTGAAATTGACAAATGATATTGATGAAGCAAAAGATTTAATGCAAGAAACGGTCTTAAAAGCCTATAAAAATAGGGAAAAGTTTTCTGAAGGGACAAATTTAAAGATTTGGCTATACACCATCATGAAGAATATTTTTATTTCAAATTATCGTCGGATGATAAGAAGAACCAAGAATCTTCAAAACCTTAATATAGGTGCTTCTTCAACAGAAAATATTGTTTTCATTTCATTTGCAGTTAACGATATTCAAAATGTTATAAATCAATTGAGTGAAGTGCAAAGAGTGCCTTTTATGTTGCACTTTCATGGGTTCAAGTACCATGAAATTGCGGAACAATTGCAAATCCCTATTGGAACGGTGAAAAATCGGATACATCTTGCTCGTAAGGAATTAAAAATTAAATTGAGGACTAAAGAGCATTCGTAGAGATTACATTTCATGCAGGTGATTTTATATACACTAAAGATTAGGACTCCCAAGCTTTCTTTACTCTTTGAATAGAGGAAATTCCTTTTTTGACTAAAAGGGTGGTATCTTTTAAGGAATTTCCTTTCTTAAAATACTTTATTTCACCTGCATGTTTTTTTAATAACTCTTCCCTTCCCATTGAAGAAGCTTTGGTTCGTCCTTTGTAGATTTCTTTTAACGTTACCAAAACAATTCCTTGTGCTCTTCTTTCTTTTTGTTGATTAAACCCCATTTCTGCACCAATGGATAGAACTTACAGCATCATGAAAGCAATAGGATTCCGTTTTTCCATTATCATTTAAAGTATTAAGCTTAATTTTTTGATATGATTTCTTCTACTGTATTTAAGACATCTACTACCTTCCTTCCCAGTCTGGAAACCTCACTAACAAAGACGGTATCAACTCCTCCGTGATCGATGAAGTCCATCATTTTGGAGCACCATTGTTTCTTGATTGTTTGTGTGCTCAATAGTCAAAAAAAAGGTTTTATCTCATTCTGGGGTTTCTTCCTTACCAGTTCAAAATGGTGAGAGCACTTGTTAGGATTTTTGGAATCTTTTTTATTTTAATAAATCTGAATGAATGTTCATTCTAAAAAAAA
>NZ_SMMB01000895.1 GCF_009711365.1 Xanthovirga aplysinae
ATTATTTTGAGAGCCCCTTGAATAATGAGGTTTTAAAGGCTGAGGAAGTCATTAGAACAAAATTTTTAGGAGGATGGATAAATTAGGCAAAAAGAGGAAGATTCTTGAAGAGGTCAAAAGGCGACAACAAGAGATTATTGATAAAATTCAAGAAAATATTAATGTCCTCCGGGAGAGTCAGGGCAATATTAATGAAGAAGAGTATGACCTTCAATTAAGTTCCTACAATGATGAAACAAGTAGAAATATCAGTTCATTGGCCAATTCCTTAAATATTGCCAATGATGGTTTTGATCTACTGAATAAAATTATAGTAAAAGAGAAACACTCAAAGATTAGTTTTGGATCTTTTGTACGAACTAATCAAGGGATTTTTTTTATAGGTGTAAGCCAAGAACCCTTCCAACATAACGGGATGAAAATAACAGGCCTTTCGCAGGAATCCTCCCTTTTTAAAAAAATGGAAGGATTATCCAGCGGTGAGCAGTTTCTTCATCAAGGCATTTCGTACACCATAGAAGAAGTAATATAAAACTTGATTTATGAAATTTCCCGAACCATGATTCCTGGGATTCAATGATTGGCTTGATCCTCTCAAGTTTTTTAACTATTAATTTTTATTTACATCCAGCTTTCTTTCAAAAGCCACTTTTCCATCCACTATTGTATATAGAACCTGAGTATTTAGTATTTCCCTTTCTTCCACCATCATAATATCATTGGAAAAAACGGTAAAATCAGCCAATTTACCTACTTCAATTGATCCCTTCAAGTCTTCTTCAATACCACCATAAGCAGCATCAATAGTATAGGAACGCAATGCTTCTTCCCTACTCATTTTTTGATCGGCTTCATACCCGCCTTCAGGGCTTCCCTTTAGAGTTTTACGACTAACCGCTGCGTAAAAATTTGCCAGAGGGTCCAAAGGCTCAACTGGTGCATCTGTACCATTCACAATCTTTACTCCCGACTGAAGTAATTTTTGCCAAACATAGGCGCCCTCTTTAATTCTCTGCTCTCCTAAGCGATCAATTGCCCAGGGCCTATCTGAAGAAAGGTGAATACTCTGCATGGAGGCAATCACGCCTAAATCAGAAAATCGAGGGATATCTTCCAAAGCAAGGTGTTGAGCATGCTCAATTCTGAAGCGAGCTGTTTTGGAATCGTCAGGATTCTCCTTAAAAGCTTTTTCAAACTGATCCAGGACCTCTTGATTAGCACGATCTCCGATTGCATGTACACACAGCTGATATCCCTTATTCAAAGCTTTTTTAGCAATCGAATAAACCGAATCCATGGCAATGGTATTATGTCCTCTATGCCCTTCGAAATCAGAATAATCTTCCAAGAGCCAAGCACTTCTGGATCCCAAAGCACCATCGGCGGATAATTTAATGGCTCGAATTGTCAGAAAACCATTACCCAACCCAATTTCGGGTTCTTGATTAAACCAATGATCTAACAATTGGTTATCCCAACCAGCCAACATGGACCATAAACGAACTTTAACTTTACCTTTCTCAAGATTTTCTTTAAACAGGTCAATATCTACAGCCTCCGTTCCTGCATCTCTAAAAGTGGTAACTCCATTTTTTAAACATTCCTGAATGGCTAATTCAAAGGCCTTTTGTCGTCTATTTTTTGTAACTGGAATCTTCTCTGAAACCAATAACATGGCATCATCATGCAAAATCCCTGTAGGTTTCCCATCTGGGTACTTAACAATTACCCCAAAATTTTCCATTTTGGATTCAGGATTAACACCTGTAATTTCCAAAGCCTTTGAATTGACCATTGCCACATGCCCATTGGCGTGCCCCAAATAAACCGGGTTATCAGGAGATACAGCACTTAACTCCTTTTCGGTAGGAAACCCATCAATTAAATTATCAGGCATGCTTTTCCATTTAGATTGATGCCATCCCCTCCCAAGGATCCATTCCCCTTTATTGGTTTTGGCTACTGCTTCTTTCACTTTTTCAACCATCTCCTCAAATGTCTCACATTGGGTTAAATCAAGGCTTAAAGCTTTTTCACCCATTCCCATCAAATGACCATGGCTTTCTATAAAACCAGGAGTCATGGCCTTTCCCTTCAAATCCAATAATTGCTTTGCCCCTTTGAGGCGATTTTTCACTTCCTCAATTTTACCTACAAAAGAAATCTTCCCATCATTAACTACCACAGCCTCAGCAATAGGATTCTGGGTATCCATAGTGTAAATCTGACCATTATAAATGATCAAATCATCTTCTTTTACAGAAGAACAGGATAAGAATAGAAAAAATATGGGTACAAAAAAGTAAAATAGATTTCTCATAGTATCTGTATGGGATTTAAAGTTACAAATCAGGAATAATGAACCTGAGATTTCATGACCATGAAAGGCCAAAATAGGGAAGATTCATAATAATAAAAATAGCAATCCCCTCCTAAATTCATTACCGCAAAATATAAACATCACTTCCTTTTGAAGAGTACAGGTCCAAAATGTACTCCTAATATAAAATAATGCTCACAAAAAGCAAAAACCGAAGATTTTGACAAACTTCGGTTTTACCAGATCCTATTTTTGTAGGACATAATCTTTACAAAATAATGTTTTAATTGGTCCTCAAAATTTCCTTGTATCTAATCCAGCAATATTGGAATAAAGGTCTACATGAACTTTTTCCACTCCAATTAAAATTTAATTTTCCAGTAGCATAGCACCATAGGAATAACCTCCACCAAAAACAACAACAACAATATTATCGCCCTTCTTAAAGCGGTCCTTATGTTCAGATAAGGCAATGGCACAACCTGCACAACCCGTATTCCCCAAATATTCAATATTGGAAAGTGCCTTATTAGGTGCAAGTTTAAGCCGATTAGCTACATTTTTGGTAATTCTAAGATTAGCCTGATGAGGAATCAAATAAGAAAGTTGATCCAAGCCTAGATTATTTCTATCCAATACTTGTTTGGTTACCTTGGGCATGTATTCACAAGCATTAATAAATACATCCCTACCATAAGGCATCGCTATTCCTTCTTTAAAAGGTTTCAAAACCACTCCCTCAGTTCCTCTCCCAGCAGTAGCGGCTCCTCCGGTTTTAATATCTTTTATCTTTAAATCTGTTTCTTGAAATTTTTCCTTAGAAATGAAAAGAGCAGCTGCCCCATCTCCCCACAAGTGCCCTGACACTGTATCTCTTTCATTATTATATAAAGTATTGTGCTCCGCCAAAACCACCAATGCATGTTTAGCCTTATTTAAGGCAAAATAACCTTCTACCACTTCTACAGCATTCAATAGGGAAGAACAAGCTGATGAAACAGAGGTAACTGGAATGTCGTCTATCTGCAGGTAATGTTGCACGGCATGAGCCAAAGTTACAATCGTATCATGAGGAGTATAACTTGCTCCCACAATTAGATCTATAGACTCAACTGGAAAAGGTAATTGCTCAACTCCTTTCTCAACAGCCTTTATAGCCATCGTATTCGTATTCTCCTCCTGACTGGCTTTCCTTCTTTCTCGTATTCCCGTCCGCTCCACGATCCAATCAGCTGTCAGGCCATTCAATTCGCCGAAATAATCATTATCGACCACTGTCTTCGGCAAATAATGAGAAACCACATTTATATACATAAAGAATTTATGTTGCTATCGTTAAAAATTTAACTCTTTGAAAAGATTATTTGTTACTTAAAAAATACAACTACAAAAGAACCAAGCATAATTTCAATATTGCCCCCTAAGAAAAAATTATACTAGTTTATCAAATTCTGGTTTCAATATTTGTCAACATTTTAATAAAACCTAGGACTCCACATCTAAAGTCTGAACTTGATAAAGTTTAATCTTATTGGGTCCTCTTCAAGCAAAAAATTCTTTGCTTTTTCACCTTCAAATATTGCACTTTTATCAAATAGAAACACTTACCACCATTTATAACAATGCGATTAACATTCCAATTAATGCTTTGAAGTTGAAATTTATAAATTGATCCTTTTTCCAACCTACAGCAAAAAATAAAGTTAGAATTTACCCACTTAACTCTCTAACAATTAGTCAATAAGGAACAAACCTCCTTTATTAGAAGAAACCTAACAAAAAAACCAAAAAATATTCTTTTTCTTTTTGGCCCCGCAAAATTAAATTAAAAATTGGATCAAAAGAATATTAAGTAATAAAAGTTCTTCTTTCTTAAAATAAAGATTTGGAGGGAGCTTTCTCCTATTGTTAAAAGTATACATGAAATTAAAAAACAAATACTCCCTTTTTCTCAAAGAAAAACCCCTTCAAAATTTATTAACTACCCCTGAATTATGATAAACCTCTTTTAAGAGGAATAGGATTTATTATTTAAAAAGGTATTATCCTTTGGGTCGACCAAAAAGCATTTTCATGGCTTCATTCCAACTTTGGCTTCTTTTCAGATCCCTAATAATGTCAATCCATTCATGAAAAACCAAGAATAAGGGATTATAGGAGTTGACATTTTTTGTAAGTCCATAAATCGGCTTTTCCTTCTCCGGTTGGAAAGACCCAAATATTCTGTCCCAAATAATGAATGTAGAGCCAAAATTTTTATCCAAGTACCGAGGGTTGCTTCCATGGTGTACCCGATGGTGTGAAGGAGTAACAAAAATAAACTCAATCCATTTGGGAAGCCTATTGATGTATTCAGTATGAATCCAAAACTGATATAAAACAGCAATTTGATGACAGATTAATATTTCCAAAGGATTAAACCCAAGGAATGCCACAGGTAAAAAAAATATAATTTTTAGAGGTTGAGTCCAAGATAGACGAAACCCCACAGAAAGATTTAAATAACGAGAAGAATGATGAGGCACATGAGAAGCCCACCAAAATCGGTTAAAATGGGAAACACGATGTGCCCAATACCTACACAAATCCAATGTTAAGAAACAAATAAAAAAACTAACTACATTAGATGGTAACTTCCAGGGCACCAACTCATACACCAATAAAAAAGCTGCCACATTAAAGAATTTAAAAACAGAATTAATAGCCACTGACCCTAGACCTATGACTACGGCAGCTAAAAAATCTTTCTTATGATATGATTCTCTTTTTTTTCGAAGACTTAGCAAGTACTCAATCAACACAAAAATCAGAAAGAAAGGGATAGCATAAGGTACGA
>NZ_SMMB01001103.1 GCF_009711365.1 Xanthovirga aplysinae
TGAATAATTTGACACTGCTTATCCAAAAAAATCTGACATTTAATTTTTCATTCTTGGGTGCAAAGCTCTGTTTACAATAGCTTTAACCCATTTAGTTTGACTTTTTTTGGGATAATGCTCGTGCTCTTTTTAATTGTAAAGCTTTTTTTAAATTTCAAACTTCCATTTTTCATTAATTCTTGGAAATTTTTCTTTTATGATTCCCGGAAAAATAAAAAAAATTTTTACTCTTCTATTTCTAATCCTTGGGCAAAGCACCTTCCTTGGCATTTATGCACAGGAAATGAAACCACGAGATGAATTAAAAAAAGCTGAAGTAGAAAGCTATAATAAGCTTTCAAAGAATTATATCCGTATCGACCTACACAAATCATTAGAATTTAGTAAAAAGGCCCTAAACATTGCTGAAGAAATTCAGTGGCCAAAAGGTATAGCTACTTCTTTAAGCAATCAGGGACGTTATTATAGGGAAATTGGAGATTATAGACGCGCCACCGCTCCTTTATTAAAAGCCCTAAAGATTTCAAATGAAATTAAGGACCAGAAATTAGCAGTAATCATATTAGGGGATTTAGGACTTAGTTTTACTCATTTAAAAGATAAAGAGTTTGAAGCACTTGATTATCTTGAACAGGCCCTCCAAATCAGTCAAAAAATAGGCTTTATACCAGGAGAGTGCAGGACACTTAGTTTTATTGGGAGATACTATTATCAAAAAAAGGAATATGAGAAATCCATTGATTTTTATCAAAAAGCCATAGAAAAGCTCCCTTACGTGGAAACTACCAGAGGAACTGCCACACTAATGGAAAATATGGGGTTAAGCTATAGGAAAATGGAGCACCCATTGAAGGCCCGCCAATACTTTTTAGATGCATACAATATCTTGAAAACCACAGATAATATACGGGTTATTAGCGAACTATTAAAACACATTGGGGACACCTATCAGGATAGTGGGGATAACAACCTGGCATTAGATTATTATAAAAAGGCATTAGACTATTCAATAAAAAGCAGTTGGGAAGAACAATCTGTGGAGCTTTACCAAACGATAGCTAATATGTATGCCGCAGAAAACAACTATGAACAGGCCTTTACCTATGGAAAGCTTCAGGCGAATTATAAAGATTCATTGTATCGAGAAAATCTAGCCGATCAGTTTGAGATCCTTCAAAAACTAACTTCAACTGAAAAACAATTGAGTAGAATGGAAAAAGACCTGCTCTCTCAAAAAAATAAGGTACAAAAAGCTGAGTTAGAAAAAAGGCGCATTTTATCTTATTTTTTAATTGTAAGTCTGTCCCTGATCACATTTGTTTTTATAGGCTTGTACATCCGATTCACAGAAAAGAAAAGAAGTCATGCTCTACTAGAAATCAAAAACCAAAGAATTAGTACTCAAAATAAAATGCTCAACGACATTAATGAAAAATTAAAGCAATCGGAGCAGGAATTAAAGACTTTAAACTCAACCAAGGATACTTTATTTTCTATCATTTCGCATGATCTTAGAAGCCCTATTAACACTTTAAGCTCATTTCTCAAATTATTTACAAATTCCCCTAACCATTTCAGTGAAAAAGAATTGAAATTAGTAAGTGAAAAAATGAAGCAATCTCTTCACAACCTTTCACAAATGTTAGACGGTTTATTAAATTGGTCTCTCTCTCAAATGGGAAAAATTAATTATTCCCCCGAAAAGCTTTCTATTAAAGAATTAACCCATGAAGTTCTTGCCCCAATGGAAGATTCCATTGAAAATAAAGAACTTACATTAAACCTTAAATTTCAAACTGATCAATGGGCCTACGCTGACCCAAATATGCTAAGGATTGTTATACGTAACATCTTGGCAAATGCCATTAAGTTCACTCCAAGAGGGGGAAATATTCAAATTTCCACCCATTTTAAAAATCCCTTTATTGAATTAATAATAGAAGACTCCGGTATTGGGATGAGCAGGGAGGAAATAGAAAAGCTTCTAAAGGGGTATGAACACCTATCAAACCCAGGAACAGAAAAGGAAAAAGGGACAGGACTGGGATTAAAATTGAGCAAAGATTTTATTGATGAAAATAAGGGTGAACTAAAAATAAGCAGTGAATTAGGCAAAGGAAGCACTATTACGATATGTATTCCTGCCTTGAAACCTAGCGAAAAATTAGAAATGAAGAGTTAAGAACGAACCATTGTTTTTTATATAAGCAAACCCATCAATTTTCATCCATAACTCTTCGCTTATTGTTAAAAATAAAAATATTAATGAGCCTTCTCCACTCTCACTCCCACAGAAAGAACATCTGAAAGTGTATCGGTTCGCATAAACTGTTCTACTCTTAATTGATATTGCCCTCCTTGCTCAAATTTATAATTACTTAAAACCGGAATCTGATGATCAAAAATATCTCCCAGCCCTTTTCCCAAAGGGGCTCCAGTCTTTTTGTCGAATAAAACCAAGTTTTGCAAAGCGCTGGACAGCAAATTCCCTGTGCTATCTTCCAGGTAGTAGGTCACATATAAATTTTGGTAAGGAAAACTTAGAGTATTCCTGACATTAAAATAAATATTGTAGGAAATAGTGGGGTCAGCCACATCAAAAACAAATTCAGGAATATTATTCACCGCCCAATACTTTTGCTCAAAATCAACATTTTTTTCATAAAGCCGCTTTGAATCACAAGCAAAAAGAAAAGGGAACAAAAGAAAAACTAATATAAACCGTCGTAATCTCATTTTTTTGGATTAGATTTTTCCTGTCTAAAATTTGGTTTTCTTTTCTTTCGATTTTTAGGCTTCCTTTTTTTGCCATTTCTGCCTCCAGTCTTGGATTGGAATTTTTTATCCATCCGTTCCAAATCACTATTCAATGATTGGCTTGAGGCCTCTTTTTCCATCAACAAAGAATCCACTTGTAAAGTATCCGGGATTTTTCCCTCCTCATTAAGCTTCATGATTTCCCGAACCCGGTCTGTTTCCAAAGGAAACCAAGTATTTTCATCGGCATAACCAAACCACATAAGCTTTCGGAAAATATCTGTTTTTTGAAGTTTCGCTTCTCCTTTGGCTGTCAGCAAGGGTTTTGAAACTGTAGGAATTTCCTGTAAAGCTTCCATATAGGTTTCCAACTCATAATTTAGACAGCATTTTAAGCGACCACATTGGCCAGAAAGTTTACTAGGATTCAGGGAAAGGTTTTGATACCGGGCCGCTGTTGTAGAAACACTTTTGAAATCAGATAGCCAGGTAGCACAACATAATTCCCTTCCGCAAGACCCAATTCCTCCCAAACGTCCTGCCTCTTGGCGAAGACTGATTTGGCGCATCTCTACCCTTATCTTGAATTCTCCGGCTAAAATTTTAATCAATTCTCTAAAATCCACCCGATCATCGGCCGAATAATAAAAAGTGGCTTTTGTCCCATCTGCCTGATATTCTATATCCGTCAATTTCATATTCAGGCCCAATTCAGTGATGATTTCCCTGGTTCGATAAAGAGTGGGCATTTCCTTATTCTTTACCTCCTCAAACTTTTCCAGATCTTTGGTGGTAGACATACGGTAGATGCTTCGAATGGAATCATCATTCTTGATTTTTTTCTTTTGCATCTGCAACCTTACCAGTTCCCCTTGTAGGGAAACATGCCCTAAATGGTGACCATTAGGTACATCTACAATTACTGCATCACCAGTAGTCAGAGTCAAATGATTGGAGTTCCTAAAGAAATCCTTTCTTCCTCCTTTAAATCGCACTTCCACTACATCAAAAACATCTTTTGCTGGAAGATCCATATTGGATAACCAGTCAAAGACATTCATTTTATTACAGCCACCAGTTTTGCAACCTCCATTATTTTGGCATCCAGCAACAGTTTTTTCTCCACTGGCTCCACACGATGTGCATGCTGACATTGTTTATCTCCTTATATAATGGCTGTAGTTAAATAGCCCACAACCTTTCTTTTGACCTCATAAACCTTTTTATAAATAAGGATTTGGGTTAAAGTCTGTCGGCTTTTAACAACAGCTCTATAATTAAAATTTATTAACAGGAAGAAAAAGAAAAATAGCCAGGGGGAATTAGAACCGACAAAATTACTGCTGTTTAATTCCCTTTTTCCTTACCCATTTAACTTTTCGAACTTATCCTTTTTCCATTCCTAATAGATCCTGTCCGATATCATTACGGTAATATACGTCTTCCCATTCAATTTTTTCAGCCCCTTTGTAAGAAACTTTCAAAGCTTCTTTGGTATCCTTTCCCATTCCGGTAAGGGCAATAACTCTTCCGCCGTTGGTAATTACCTCCCCCTTTTCATTGATTTTAGTTCCGGCGTGAAAGCTAATACCACTATTTAAACTCTTCAAACCGTTAATAACCCTGCCTTTTTCATAGGCCTCGGGATACCCTCCAGACACTAACATAACGGTTGTAGCTGCACGTTCATCTACTTCTAAATCAGCTTCGTCTAATTGACCTTGTCCACAAGCCAAAAGTAATTCAAGCAAATCACTTTTAATTCTAGGGATTACTACTTCAGTTTCAGGATCACCCATACGCACATTGTATTCAATCACATAAGGGTCCCCCTTAACGTTCATCAAGCCAATAAAGATAAAACCATTGTAAAGAATCCCCTCCTTTTTCAACCCTTCAATTGTAGGAATCACTACCCGTTGGTTCACTTTTTCTAAAAATTCGGGATGTGCAAAACCAACAGGAGAAACTGCTCCCATACCTCCAGTATTGAGGCCAGTATCCCCTTCACCAATTCTTTTGTAATCCTTGGCTTCAGGCAATATTTTATAATTTTCACCATCCGTCAGCACAAAAACAGAAAGTTCTATCCCCTCCAAAAACTCTTCAATCACAACCTTGGCACTTGCTTCTCCGAACTTCCCATCTATCAACATTTCTTTCAAGCTTAACTTAGCCTCTTCCAAAGACTGGGCAATAATTACCCCTTTTCCAGCTGCCAACCCATCGGCTTTTAGGACAAGAGGAGCAGACATACTCTCTAGATATTTCAGACCTTCCTCTAATTCCTCAGCCGTAAACGTACGGGATTTAGCAGTTGGAATTTGATATTTATTCATAAAGGACTTAGAGTAATCCTTACTTCCTTCCAATCTGGCTCCGGCTTTTCCGGGGCCTATTATTAAAACGTGTCGTAGTTCTTCTCGGCTTTCAAAAAAATCTCTAATTCCATTTACCAATGGATCCTCGGGACCCACTACTAGTAATTCTATATTTTGCTTTAAAACAAATTGAGCCAACCCTTCAAAATCATTTACCCCTATGGCAACATTTTCAGCAATCTCTGCTGTTCCGGCATTTCCTGGTGCAACGTATAAATGATCACATTTCTCACTTTGCTTTATTTTCCAGGCCAGGGCATGCTCTCTTCCGCCGGCTCCAACTACCAATACGTTCATAGTTATTCTGAAATTAAAAAATTGAAAGTTTTATCTCTTTAAAATAAGTGTATCTTAATTCGCTTCAAATGCAATTCGGGAAGAGTATTGATATTCGTTAAACTATTTAAAATTAACTGTCATTAATACGCATCCCATCCAAACCTGGAAAGGATAACTCTCCAAAATTCTCGTTTACCAATATTTCTTTGAAACTGCAAAGCGAAATTTAATAGGCCGAATTATTTTTCCTCTTGCTAATTTTCCATGCAAAGTAACTAAACTTTACAAAATAATAGCTATGGTTGTCTTCAAGATAAAAGGTAGATATTTATCAACCTATAAAATCTATTGACAGGAAATCCTCTCCATAGGCAATCAAACTTGTTTATGATTCATAAAAAGAAGCAGAAAAACCGATTTATCTAAAATGGAAATCCCTGACAAAAGTTTGTCAGGGATCCATGAAACATATTTATTTTAAGCTCTATTATTCAAAACTCATGATCGAACCTATATCATTATTAGAAGTTAATTCGCTATTTCTGATAAAAATTTGATCCTCATCAATCGAATATCTTCTTCGCTATAATCCTCATCACCCAATTCATCTAAAGCCTCGTCAAGACTGTCATTTTCAGCAGACATAAAATAATCATATACATCGTCTTGGCGCTCTTCATCCAATATCTCATCAATGTAATAATCCAGATTCAATTTAGTTCCGGAATAACAAATGTGTTCAATTTCATTCAGCAAATCATCCATAGACATCTTATTCATTTCTGAAATCTCTTCCAAATTAACCTTACGGTCAATTTGTTGAATGATGACTATTTTGGACTTAGATTTATTTACAGAAGATTTAATGACTACATCAGCAGCTGTTGTAATATCATTTTCCTCGACATATTTTTTTATCGCATCCAAAAATGGTTTCCCAAATTTATTGGCCTTACCCATTCCTACTCCAACCACCTGTAATAATTCATCTCTAGTAGTAGGATAAACAGTAGCCATCTCCTCCAAAGACGGGTCCTGAAATAAAACATATGGAGGAAGGTTCTTCATTTTTGCTACCTTCCTTCTTAAATCCTTAAGAAGGGCAAAAAGATTGGGATCATAAGCATTTTGAGGCAGTGCATCCCTTTCAGATTCTTCTTCCTCCCCTTCCGTACTAAACTCATGATCCTGGAAGAGTGTAATTGAATATGGGGCCTCCAGAAATTTTTGCCCTTTTTGAGCTACCTTAAGCACACCGATATTTTCAATATCTTTCTCCAATAATCCCGATAACAAGGCTTGTCGAATCACAGAACTCCAGAACGGTATTTCTTTATCCTTCCCTTGCCCATAAACTTCAAGTTTATCGTGATTATAGCTTTGAATATACTGATTCTCAGAACCCCTAATCAAATTAACCAAGTGAGTGATGCCAAATCGTTCATTTGATTGCTGGACGGCCTTAATTGCAATTTCCACATATTCTTTACCCTCAAATTCTTCTTTTGGATGTCGGCAATTATCACAAAAACCACAAGACTCTTCCAGTGATTCACCAAAATAATGGAGTAATTGAATTCTCCTACAAACAGAAGACTCAGCATAAGAAGACATTTCTTGCAATAACACCTTAGCGTTATCTCTTTCCGTAACAGGCTTATCCTTATTAAATTTCTCCAGTTTAATGATATCATTATAACTGTAGAACATCAGGCAGTCTCCTTCCAGCCCATCTCTACCAGCCCTACCTGTTTCCTGATAATACCCTTCCAAGGATTTGGGAGTATCATAGTGCACCACAAAACGTACATCAGGTTTATCAATACCCATTCCAAATGCAATAGTAGCCACAATTACGTCCACATCTTCATTCAAAAAGGCATCCTGATTCTTCATTCTCACAGATGCATCCAATCCCGCATGGTAAGGTGCAGCCTTAACATCATTCACCTGCAATAGCTCGGCAATTTCTTCTACCTTTTTTCTACTCAGGCAATAAACAATTCCCGATTTACCTTTGCGCGCCTTTACATATTTTACTAATTGCTTTTTGATTTGCTTCTTTGGCCTGACCTCATAATAAAGGTTCTCTCTATTAAAAGAGGATTTAAAAAGGTCAGCTTCCTCCATTTGCAAATTCTTTTGGATGTCCAACTGAACTTTTGGAGTAGCCGTTGCCGTAAGAGCAATAATTGGCAGATTGCCTAACTGACCAATTATGTTTTTAATTTTCCTGTATTCTGGCCTGAAGTCATGTCCCCACTCGGATATACAATGAGCTTCATCAATAGCCACAAAAGATATATTGGATTTTTTAAGAAACTCCAGGTTTTCCACCTTGGTAAGGGATTCTGGTGCTACATAAAGCAATTTCAACTCCCCACTTAAAGTGGATTTTTTCACCCGGTTGATCTCTGATTTCGATAGGGTTGAATTTAAAAAGTGAGCCTTAATACCCAGGGCATTCAACTGATCAACCTGGTTTTTCATTAAGGCAATTAATGGAGAAATAACAATGGCTGTGCCTTCACTAGCAATGGCTGGTAATTGGTAACATAGCGATTTGCCGGCACCAGTGGGCATAATAACAAAAGTATTTCGCCCCTTCATAATGTTTTTGATGATCGCTTCCTGGTTTCCCCTGAACTGACCATAACCAAAAACGGCCTTCAGTTTTTCTTTAATCTGCTCCACGGTATCTACAA
>NZ_SMMB01000710.1 GCF_009711365.1 Xanthovirga aplysinae
TTAATATTGGGTTGGAAATAGGTCAATTGGCCATTGTTCTTTCCTTACTTTTAGCCTCCTTTATTTTTGTAAATATATTCAGAGTAAGCAGGAGAGATTGGAAAATAGTTATTTCTTCTGCAATTGCTGGGGTTTCAATTTTCATGGTACTAGGCTTAATGTAACCCTAAACAATAAATAGAACTTTTTTAACTACCTATAACAAACTAATCATATGAAAAAAGTAGCGCTTTTATCCCTAGCATTGGGAGCAGCCAACCTGCTTTTTGCGCAGTCCGACAGGGGGGAAGATCTGACGGACAAATTTGCCCAACTTGGGCCGGAATTGGCCACTCCAAATGCTTTTCGCACTGCTTCGGGAGCCCCTGGAGTAATGTATTGGCAACAAGAAGCCAATTACAATATTCAAGTAGAACTGGATGATGAAAATCAAAGATTAAAAGGGTCAGAAGTCATTCATTATACAAATAATTCTCCTGATCCACTTACCTATATTTGGGTACAGTTAGATCAAAATCGCTTTAAAAACAATTCGGATACCTACTCCACTGCTTCTAGCCGTATTCCAAAAAGAATGAGCTTTTCTCATTTGGAGTCTATTTTACCAAAAGACACGGACCACGGTTACAATATTACTAAAGTAGCTGATATAAACGGAAATCCACTAGCGCATGTCATTAATAAAACTATGATGCGAGTAGATCTACCTCAACCTTTGCATCAAGGTGATTCTTTTGACTTGGCTATTGATTGGGAACATCACATTATTGATGCCGAAAAAATGGATGTTCGTGGTGGTTATGAATATTTTCCGGAAGATAAAAATTACCTCTATGAAATTTCCCAATGGTTCCCAAGAATGGCGGTATATTCAGATTTTGAGGGGTGGCAAAACAAACAATTTTTAGGAAATGGGGAGTTTGCCCTTCCTTTTGGAGACTACACTGTGAGCATCACAGCACCAGCAGACCATATTGTAGGGGCTACTGGGGTTCTTCAAAATCCTGAAGATGTATTGAATGCAGAACAATTAAAACGATTCAATCAAGCAAAAACTGCCGATAAACCTGTTCTAATTGTTTCTCAAAAAGAAGCGGAAAAAAATGAGAAATCTCGTTCTAAAGAAAAAAAGACTTGGACTTTTAAAGCCGATAACGTCCGAGATTTTGCCTGGGCTAGTTCGAGAAAATTCATTTGGGATGCTATGGGCGTGAAAATGGAAAATGGGAAAACTACCATGGCTATGTCCTTTTATCCAAAAGAAGGAAATCCATTATGGGGACAATATTCCACAGAAGTAGTCGCCCACACCCTGAAAACCTATTCTGATTTTACCTTCGCTTATCCATATCCAACAGCTATTTCCGTTCATGGACCTGTATTTGGTATGGAATATCCAATGATATGTTTCAATGGTGGAAGACCAGAGTCAGATGGCACCTATTCGGAAACCATCAAAAATGCCATGATTGGGGTAATCATTCATGAGGTTGGGCACAACTTCTTCCCTATGATTGTCAATTCAGATGAAAGGCAATGGACCTGGATGGATGAAGGATTAAACACATTCCTGGAATACCTTACGGAGGTATCTTGGGATAGAGATTTCCCTACTGATAGAGGCCCTGCCAGTAGTATAGTACGATATATGAAAGGCAGCAGACAATTCATGCGGCCAATAATGACTAACTCAGAAGCTATTATTCAATTTGGCAACAATGCTTATGGAAAACCGGCAGCGGCTTTGAATATTTTGAGAGAAACGGTTATGGGAAGAGAACTCTTTGACTATGCTTTAAAAGAATATGCCAAAAGATGGGCCTTTAAACATCCTACTCCGGAAGACTTTTTCCGTACCATGGAAGATGCTTCAGGCGTAGATCTGGACTGGTTCTGGAGGGGTTGGTTTTATACCACAGACAATGTAGATATTTCCATCGAAGACATGAAGTGGTTTAAAGTGAACACACAAAACCCTGTAGCAGAAAAAAAAGACCTGAAAAAAGAACATAAAAATGCTCTTGCATTGGACATCTCTCGTACCCAAAATATGAAGGATATTCCTAAAACAGCGGTAGAAGCTAATTCGGAACTTAAAGACTTTTATAATTCCTACGATCCATTCAAAATTACCACTGAAGATACTAAGGCCTATAAGAAGTTTTTAAAAGGTTTGGATGATAACCAAAAGGAATTGTTAAATGCGGGATTAAATTTCTATCAGATAGACTTCAAAAACATTGGTGGTTTAGTCATGCCTATAATTATCAAATGGACTTATACTGATGGTAGCTCAGAGGTTGAGAGAATTCCTGCTGAAATCTGGAGAATGAATAACGATGAAGTGAGCAAAGTATTCGCTAAGAAAAAAGAAGTAGCAGAAGTAGAATTGGACCCATATCTTGAAACTGCTGATGTAGACAGGGAAAATAATTACTTCCCAAGAAGAAATGTTCCTACTAAATTCAAATTATATAAAAGAAAGAAAAGGAATAGCGGCAATCCTATGCAGAAAAAAAATAAGGCGATTTCCTCTCGATGATTAATTCATTTTATTGATCATAAAACAAAAAAGGGAGCAGATTAAATCTGCTCCCTTTTTTATAGGTTAACTATTCCTTAGTTTCTTCTTCCGAAAAGGAAACCAACACCAATTCTTAAGTGACTGTTATTCATTTTCAATTTTTCGCCACCATCTACAATGTCAGAAGCTTTTCCTGTAAGGATATTGTAAGCAACATCGATATTGAGTTTACCTACTTTAAGACCAACTCTTGGAGATGCGGCAAATAAAGTTCCTTCAAGTGCATTTCCACCTGCGTCTACTTCCGGTTCTTCTTCATCAATATCCTCAACACTAACTGAACCATTAGCTGTGACTGCTCTAGAAAAACCTAGTCCTAAACCAACATAAGGAGCGACGTTATTTGTTGAAAAATAGTAATCTCCTGTTAACATAGTGGTAGTCATCACAGTTACTCCAGCTTTAAAAGTCGTAGGAATCCCACTTGCATCATCATATGTCTCTTCTGCACCTGCGAATGCTCCAACTCCCAATTCTAGTCCGGCATCGATGTTCTCAGTTACAGCATATTTAGCTAACAAACGACCACCTATTCCACCTTTGGCATAATCTCCCAAAGCTGTTTTATCAAGAACATCAGCGTCTGTTTTTACTGTAGGAATACCATAGTCGAAAGAAAATCCTGCTCTAAACTGTGCAGATGAAATAGTAGCAGAAGCGACAACAAAAACAAAAAGTAGAAATAACTTTTTCATGTAAAAAAAATTTAAAAATTAAACAAGATTAATTTAAATAAAATATAATTTCTTTTGCGATTAAATATCGTTATTCGAAGAAACAACAAGAGTATTTAAAAACCAAAATCATCACTAAAAAATAAATTAAATCATAT
>NZ_SMMB01001185.1 GCF_009711365.1 Xanthovirga aplysinae
ATATAGGATCATTGTTTTTTCATGCTTTATAGTGTTTGGAAGAAAACTATTAGTTTTTAGTTTCAAAAGGATATTTTTTGGAAAAAAATATTGCTAATTTTTTGAGCAATTATGATTTTTTATTAAATTTGAAACATGTCGCACTGCTAATTATATTGGTGACTGGATCGGGCCAGCCCATGGGCTTTCTGAAAATTATTTATTGATCACAAAAAATAGGAATATGAATTAATTATTTGATTTGAGTTGAAATTTATGATTACATTTGGCATTTTTCACAGCGTAAAATTATTTAAGTCTGATTTCATGCGATCCTGGTTTGTTTTGGAGTGGGTTCTAAATACGAGAGAGGGATTTTTAAGAATTTTACAATTCTCTGAATGTGAGTAACTATGCCTTGACCGTTAGGTTTGTTGCTAATCTATAAATGCCCAGTAACCCAATCAAAAGAAGGGCCTTTTTTGATGATCTTTAACCCTTTAAACCCTCAGCTATGAGTGAACTATTTTCGGCTTCTGTTTCTGTTGTCAATATTATTCCAACTACCTTGTTGGTTTTTATATTAATCTACTGGGTGACCGTCATTCTTGGAGTTTTGGACTTTAATTTTCTGGATTTTGACCTGGAGCTGGATTTGGAATTAGATGCAGAGGCAGATGGAGAAATATCCGTGGCCTGGCTAAATTCTGTATTAGCCTTTTTTAACCTGGGTAAGGTGCCCTTTATGGTGTTTATGAGCTTTTTGGCCTTACCCTTATGGATTATTTCGGTGTTGAGTAACCATTTCCTAGGAAATACTTCCATACTCATTGCTTTGCTCATATTATTGGCTGACTTTTTTATAAGTTTGTTTGTGGCAAAATTTCTGACCATGCCTTTGATTAAGCTTTTTGGAAAGATGGAGGAAGATACCGAAGGGGCTGTTACCGTGGTGGGAAAAATTTGTACAGTTTTGCTTCGGGTAGAGGATGGAAAATTAGGTCAGGCAAAAGTCAATCATTCTGGTTCACCTATTTTGCTAAATGTACGATCTGCTAAAGGGGTATCATTGAAAAAGGGGGAGACTGGTCTGGTGATTGACTATCTTGAAAGTGAAAAAATATATTTAATTGAACCATATAAATAAATAGTAAATGGATATACTAGAACAAACCATTGGGGCTGCTATTATCATAGGAGTAGTAGTATTGATCGGAATCATTGCCCTTTTCATTAAAATGTATAAAAAGGCTGTTCAAGGGGAAGCCCTTGTAAAGACTGGGCTTGGAGGAACGAAGGTTGATTTTTCAGGAATGTTTGTAGTTCCGGTATTACATAAATTGGAAAAAATGGACATCACGTTAAAAACGATTGTCATTTCCAGAACGGGATCAGAAGGGTTAATTTGTAAAGACAACCTGAGAGCTGATATCAAAGTAACATTTTTCGTTCGTGTGAATAAAACCGAGGAGGATGTAAAAGACGTAGCTCAATCTATTGGTTGTTCCCGAGCTTCTGATCCTCAGCAGTTGGAACAATTGTTCGATGCCAAATTTTCCGAAGCTTTGAAAACTGTGGGTAAACGTTTCGATTTTGTTGAGCTTTATAATTCTCGCAACGATTTTAAATTGGGGATTTTGGATATCATAGGTACAGACCTAAATGGGTATGTATTAGATGACTGTGCTATTGATTACCTTGAACAGACTCCTGTAGCCTCTCTGGATGCCAATAACATTCTGGATGCACAGGGGATAAAGAAAATCACTGAACTTACATCAAAAGAAAAGGTGGAGGCGAACCTGATTGAAAATGAGAAGGAAAAGACCATCAAGCAGCAGAATGTAGAAGCAAAGGAAACTTTGTTGCAGCTAGATAAACAATTGGCAGAAAATGAAGAAAAGCAGAGAAGGGAGATTGCTACGATTAAGTCTAGGGAGCAGGCAGAAATAGATAAAGTAGCACAGGAAGAACGTTTAAAAGCCGAACAGGCTCGTATTGCTACTGAGGAGGAAATTCAGGTCGCCGAACAAAACAAAGCGCGGCAAGTACTGGTAGCCGAAAAGAATAAGGAGAAAACCGATGCTATAGAGTCGGAGCGTGTAGACAAAGAGCGTTTGTTGGAGCAGACTGAGAAGGATAGAATTGTAGCCCTGGCACAGATTGAAAAGGAAAAGGCACTTGAAGAAGAACGCAAAAATATTCAGGATGTGATCCGGGAGAGAGTTGCCGTAGAAAAAGCAGTGGTGGAAGAAGAAGAAAAAATCAAGGAAACCAAAGCAATTGCGGAAGCGGACAGAAATAAGAAAGTTGCGATCACCAATGCTGAAAAAGAGGCAGAGGAAACCTTGGTGAAGGAAATCAAACTGGCTGAAGCTAAACGTCAGGCAGCAGAATTTAAGGCCAAGCAGCTATTGGTAGAATCGGAAGCGGAACAGGCATCTGCAGGACAAAGAGCCGAGGCTATTAAGATATTAGCTGAAGCAGAAGCGGCTAAGGAGGCAGCTTTGGGAATGTCAGAAGCTCAGGTAATGGAGGCCAAAGCGGCAGCACTGGAGAAAGAGGGTGATGCCCAGGCTCATGTTATTGAAGCAAAAGGAGAAGCGGAAGCAGCAGCCCTAAAGAATATGGGAGTTGCACAAGCAGAAGCTGATAAGAAAATTGGATTGGCCAATGCAGAGGTGATGGAGGCCACAGCCACGGCTGAGGAGAAAAAGGGTCTTGCTGGAACACGGGTAGAGGCTGAAAAATATACCGTGGAGGCCAAAGGAATTGCCGATAAGGCGGAAGCTATGAAACAGTTAGATAACGTTAGCCGTGAGCATGAGGAGTTTAGACTGCGTTTAGATACTCAAAAAGAAATTGAAATGGCCAAATTGGAAGTGGAACAACGATTGGCTGAGGCCCAGGCGGGAATCATGGCTGAGGCACTAAAAGCGGCTAAGATTGATATTGTAGGCGGTGAAAGTATGTTCTTCGATCAAATTACCAAAGCCATTACCAAAGGTAAAGCCATTGACCGGGCGGTTGACAATAGCAAAACCCTGGGGCAATTAAAAGATAATTTCTTCAATGGGAATGGAAATGGGGAGGTTTCCTCTTTTAAAGAAAACCTTCGGGCCTTTGTAGATCAGTTTGGTGTTTCCTCTGACGAACTGAAATCTCTGAGCATTTCTGCCTTGCTGTTAAAAATGAGTCAGCAGACATCTAATCAGCAAGTGCAACAAACAATTTCCGAAATGGAAAATATGGCTAAAACCATGGGAGTTTCTGATAAAACGCTGAAGGCGATCGGCTTGGCGTAAGATCAGATTGGAATTTCTTCCTAGAGACAAGGCATGCCTTGTCTCTGCACCCATCAAAATTGTTTCTACAAGAAAAGGGAAACATATGAAGCAGGTATTTCAATTGAAGAAAGGGGAGATTACAATAAATGACGAGGAAATTATTATAAATGACCAAGCCGAAAGAGAAAACCGGAGGTGGCTTTTTAGTTCGGGCATATGGACAATTTATGGAATAGCCTCTGTTGGAAGATATTTTACGACCGGGGACCAGTTTTTACTTTGGTCAGGATTATTGATAGGGATCCTTCATTGTATAAATTTCATCATTAGAATAATTTTTAGATCAACCACAAGGCAAATAAAACTCCAGGAAATTGATTACATAAAAATTAAACAGAGGTTCAATAATAGGTTTCTTGAAATAAAACTTTTAGGAAATAAAGTAAGAAGGATCAATCAAATTCAGGATATAGAAGAAGACCTTAAGCCTTATTTGGGAAGATACTCCAAATCTAAATAGGCATTCATCAACTAAAAGGAGAATATTCCTTTTTTACTAGCAAGAGAAACCTGGGGTATTTTCCTGATTTTGTCCGAGCTGAAGACTTAAAATTAATTTTTGACTAAAATCCTATAGTATGGAAAAAGAAATAAAATTAAAAAATAACGGTTTTTTTTACCTTTTTGTCCATCTAATATTTTTGTTTTCTCCCTTTCTTTTGATTTCCATTAGAGATGGCTGGGTGATTGCTGGGACACTCTTTTTATCCTTTTATGCTCTCATTGGGCTCATCGGATTTTTTATCGTTCAACCAAATCAAACCAAAGTATTGGTGTTCTTTGGAAAATATAAAGGCACGGTGAAACAAAATGGATTTTTCTGGTTAAATCCATTCTATACGAAAAAGAAAGTCTCCCTACGAGTAAGAAATCTTGAAACGGATATTATAAAGGTGAATGATGAGCAGGGAAACCCTATCCTAATTAGTGCCGTGGTGGTATGGAAAGTGATTGATACTTATAAAGCTGTTTTCGACATTGAGGCAAAGGAAGAAGTAGATTCCAAATCGGGGATGAAGAAAGTAAAGGCAGAAGAATCCTACCAAAATTTTGTGAAAATTCAGGCCGAGGCTGCATTGCGAAGAATAGCCCATTCCTATCCCTATGATAATTTAGAAGAGGGGCAGGAAGATGGTATTAGCTTGCGATCTGGTGTAGATGAAATAAATAAATCCCTTGCCTCTGAAATAAAAGAAAGGTTGAAAATAGTGGGTATAGAAGTGATGGAAGCCCGAATATCCAACTTATCATATGCTCCTGAAATAGCAGCTATCATGTTGCAAAGGCAACAGGCTCAGGCTATCATTTCGGCTCGAAAGAAGATAGTAAAAGGCTCTGTGGGAATGGTGGAAATGGCACTGCAGGAGTTGTCAGAAAAAGAGATTGTGAAATTGTCCCCCGAAAAGAAAGCTTCCATGGTAAGTAATTTAATGGTGGTCTTATGCTCTGATCAAGGCACCTCTCCTGTGGTGAATACTGGAATTGATCATAGTTAGGGAATACGAAATGAAATATTGTTTTTAAGGAATAGGATGGTGAAATTTTAGTTAACTCCCTTTTTCTGAACCTTAATGATAAATGGTTGGCCAGGATAAAAACCGAAATAATGAATACTATCTATTTGGAAGAAAAGATCAAAAGTTTAAGCTGGCAAAAAGAGCCTTTTTTGACCAAACTATTAACCAGTCGACTGAAATATATGCAAAATGCTGGGTTTGCTGCAAGTGGTTTGGGATTAACGCAAGATAGGTTAGAAGCCAGAATAAAAAGAGTAAAACGGATCATTATCTTTTCTTCTATCCTCTTGGGCCTAAAGCTTTTAGTAGTTGCATTTATTTTTTTGGGGCAGAACCTGATAACCACATATACCATTGAGACCGATATTCTGTCCCCAATATTTTGGGCAGCCATTTTCTATGGAATTCGGCTGGAAAACAAGCTAAAGCTAGCCTATTTAGAAGAAATTAAAATGCTTAGACACATGCTCAACCCTGGAGATGAAGCAGAGAATTCTTTGTCATGACAAGAAGTCTTTAATATCCCGACGGGAATAGGGGAGGTGAATTACTCCTGGTGAATAAAATCCAAGATTTTGGCCTGATAAACCTCAAGATTGAATAAGAAATGAAAGACAAGGAAACATTAGATAGATCAGTAGAATCCTCAGAGAAAACTCAGTTGGAAAGTGGTACCTATGAAATCCTGCAAAATAGATTACAAAATAGCGGGCATGAATTAAGAAGCCGTTTGGAGCAGTTGAATGAAACCCGAAAGGAAGTTTTCGGATCAATAGAAACCAATCTGATTGCCACAGAGCGAGTGAATACAGAAAATAATTGCGTTTCTCGTGATATGGTGCCTTTGGGCGATCAGTTTATTTTTGGCTACAATGTTTTTATTGGCCTTAAAACTGAGACTAAGTTATCTGATGTTTTCAGTATTTACACCTATGAAGACCATAGTTTTCATCAGGCTACCATGGGGCTAATTGCCGATGATCGTTTTGAAGACGATTTCAAAAAGCTCTATAAATACTATAGGGATAGTCGTTTCCGAAAATTCGTTAAAAAGGAGGGCTTCCTGTATATGGTTTTTAAGATAGGGAAAGCGGAAACCGACTTGAAGGCCTTTAAATGGCGTATTGAGGGGAAGAAGCTTATCTATGTGGATAACCGCAGTGAACATGAAGTAGTGTTTCCTGATCAGCATGAGTTTCAATGGATCAGAACAAAAAGAGAGCAATACAGAGAAGGGAAGCATCCCCACATTTCCATAGAAGATAAAATTTTTGTTGAGACCCTGGGGGGAGGTTTGACCATCAAGGTGGAAGACAACACCGAGGATGGGCAGGGTATTTATGCCGAGGAGGTGGAGCACAAAGAGCAACGCCTCGAAGATGCTGAAATCTACTATGCCATTATTGGAAACCTTATCGCCTTGAAAATTCGCCCTTTTCGGGAGGATGACTTCCGTTATATTGTGTATAATAGCAAGCAACAGGAGGCCCGTCGAGTTGATGCCTTGAAAGACTCTTGCGTGCTCTTACCTGCTGATCACGGGATTATTTTCTCCCATGGGTATTACTTACAAACTGGAGAGTTCAAGCTTTTTGATAATCAACTGACAGAAATGCTTTTCGAAAGGCAGTTGGTTTCTCCAAATGGGGAAGACTTTCTCTATGTTTTTTATAATAGAGCAGAGGGGCTTTACTTGTTGTTGTCTTACAATTTGATTGCCCAAAAGGTAGATAAGCCGATTCTTTGTCACGGCTATGCCTTATTTGAGAATGGGGAGCTATGTTTCTTCCGTGACGATGAAACAGCTAAAAAGCACCATGCTCTTCAAATTTGGCAAACTCCCTATACGGGGCCAAATTTTGAATTACCCAAACTCAATGATTCCTACCTTTATAAGGTAGGAAATAAGGAAATCGTTACCGCCATGGCGGAAGCCTACGAACTCCTTACTCTTTTGAATAAAGAAGATTCCTATGAAGGTTTATATTATGACCTGATAAAAGGTTCTACGGACCTTCTAGACTCATATTATTGGTTAGATAAGGAAGATGCGTTCTCCCTTAAGGAACCTTTGAAGCAATTATTAGATACGGCTACTTCAGCAGTAGATGAATTTGATAAAGTTAGCCAGATAAAGGCCAATACCCAGGAACAAACATTAATCACCTTTGGTAGGGCAGATGAACTTATTAAGAAAATCAATAGGCAGAAGATTACCCACATTAATGATTTTGTTGCTTTCATTTCGGATCTAAGAACTATAAGAGGAGAGGTTATTTCTCTAAAGGATTTGAGATATGTGGTTCTTGAAACCGTAGAAGAGTATGAAGGGGCTTTAGAGGACTTGAATAAAAAATTGTCTGCCGATTGTGTGCAATTTCTTTTAAAAGTTGAAGCCCTGGCTCCTTATAGGGATAATGTAAATGAATTAAAGGGGGAGGTAGAGGCTGTTGCCAAGGTTAGTCAGGGCCGTAAACTGCAGGAAGAAAATAATAAATTGGCCAAAGAGCTGGAAATGTTGATTGATATTGTGAGCAACCTGCAGCAGGACGATGCTACAGAAACTACCCGGATATTAGACAGCATTTCGGCTATTTATGCCAACTTTAACCAGATAAAAGCCTCTTTAAAGCGAAAGTTGAAAGAGTTGCTTCTGGTAGAAGGAAAAGCAGAGTTCAATGCACAGTTAAAGCTTATCGATCAAGGGGTGGCTAACTATCTGGACCTTTGTGACCAACCGGAAAAATGTGATGAATACCTCACCAAACTCATGGTCCAAATTGAGGAATTGGAAGGTAAATTCTCCGAATTCGATGAGTTTATAGAGCGCCTTTCTCAATTAAGGGAGGAGATCTATAATGCTTTTGACTCTAGAAAACAATTCTTGCTTGAAGCTAGAAACAAAAGGGCGAATACTTTGCTCCAGGCTGCTGACCGTCTTTTAAGTGCAGTAAAAAGCCGGGTCAATCGCTTTAAATCTGCCAATGAGGTGAATGGCTATTTTGCCTCTGACTTAATGTTGGAGAAACTTAGGAGTATTGTCGAGGAGTTGCAGCAAATGGGAGACAATGTTAAGGCTGATGATATTCAAAGCCGAATGAAGTCTCTCAAGACAGAAACCCTCCGACAGTTGAAGGATAAAAATGAGTTGTTTACCGAAGGGGACAATCTGTTGAAATTTGGTGATTATCATTTTACCGTAAATACACAGGCCTTGGGGTTAACCATGGTTTATCGTGATAAAAAGATGAATTTTCATCTGACGGGTACCAACTTTTTTGAAGAGGTAAAGGACGAGGCATTCCTTTCTTGTCAGGAGGTATGGGAGCAGACTCTGGTTTCAGAAAATCAGCAGGTTTATCGCTCAGAATATTTGGCTTTTCAGTTATACCAACGTGCGCAAAGTTCAACCAATGAAGAGGGTGCACTAAACCTTCATGATTTATATAAATTGAACGAACAGGAATTGTTGGAGTATGTGCAAGGTTTTATGGCTATTCGTTACAACGAAGGCTATGTAAAAGGAGTGCACGATCAGGATGCTGCAAAAATCCTGAAGGCTTTGGTGTCCCTGAAAACTAAAGCCAGTTTGCTGTCTTATGATTCCCTGAATCGTTCGGTGGCGGCACTTTATTGGAGACTTTTTGCCAATGAATCTAGCAAAGGGTCATTCGAGCAGCAGTTAAAAGGGGTTTCTGCTATCTTGAAAGTTTTCCCGGACAGTAAAGAATTCGAGGACTTAAAGAAAAACTTGCAGCAGCAAATTAATGCTTTTGCCGAAACAACCGGTTTATTCCAATTGGAAGATATTACCCAGGCAGGGGAATATTTATTTTATGAGTTGTTGGAGGATAAAAGTTTGGTGGTGTCTAAAGAAGCACAGGAACTTTATCAATTGTTTGAAGCTCGTTTAAAAGCCAAACAAGCCTGGAAATCTTTTGAAGCTTCTTTGCAAGCAATCCAAGAATCTCCAGAGTTACGATTTATTCAATTAACCCGCTGGTTAAGGGCTTTCGTTCAACAGGAAGGTTGTTATCAATATGTTGATAATATATCAGAAACGGCGGCTATTTTTCTTACTGAGGGATTTGCCAAAGCTAGGAGAATTGAAACATCTTTGGGAATGTCAATGGAAAGCTTACAGGGAGATCATCGCTTAATAGCCGAAAATGGATATCAATTACACCTAACAAACTTTATAAAACGTCTGAATAATTTTTCTCAACATACGGTTCCTTTGTTCGAGCAATTTTCGGAATTGAAAAAACAACTGATCCACAAGCAGGAAGAAGTTCTCCGTTTGAAGGAGTTTAAACCGAAGGTGATGTCCTCTTTTGTAAGGAATAAATTGATAGATAAAGTATATCTTCCTTTGATTGGAGCTAATCTGGCCAAACAGATCGGGACAGGAGGAGAAAATAAACGTACCGACCTGATGGGGATGCTCCTATTAATCTCTCCTCCGGGTTATGGTAAAACTACCTTGATGGAATACATTGCCAACCGATTGGGGATCATTTTTATGAAAATAAACGGTCCGGCTATAGGTCATGAGGTGACGGCATTAGATCCTGCTGAGGCGCCAAATGCAGGGGCCAGACAGGAGCTTGAAAAGCTTAACCTTTCTTTTGAAATGGGGGATAACGTGATGATCTACTTGGATGATATACAGCATTGTAATCCTGAGTTTTTGCAAAAATTTATTTCTCTTTGTGATGCCCAGCGAAAGATTGAAGGGGTTTACAAGGGCAAAAGCAAAACCTATGACTTTCGTGGTAAGAAGGTTTGTGTGGTGATGGCCGGAAATCCTTACACAGAAAGTGGGGATAAATTCCAGATTCCTGATATGTTAGCTAACCGGGCAGATATCTACAACTTGGGAGATGTGATAGGGGATGCTGAAGAAGTCTTCAAACTGAGTTATATTGAAAACTGTCTTACCTCTCATCCTCTGATGAACAAACTGGCATCAAAAAGCTTCAAAGACGTGCATGCCATTCTACGGCTCGCTGAAACAGGACAGCAGGAAGGGCTGGAATTTGAAGCGAAGCATTCGGCAGAAGAGCTAAATGAGTACGTGGCCGTTTTGAAGAAACTTCTTAAAGTGAGGGATATTGTTTTGAAAGTAAATATGCAATATATCTATTCTGCCTCCCAAGCCGAGGAGTATAGAAAAGAGCCCCCTTTTAAACTGCAGGGTTCTTACCGAAATATGAATAAGATGGTCGAAAAAATTTCAGCCATCATGAATGAGAAGGAGTTAAAAAGTGTCATCCTTTCCCATTATGAGGGAGAGTCCCAGACCCTAACCAGCGGAGCTGGAAGCGAACCTTCTGAAATTTAAAGCGCTTTCCGGTTGGATGAGTGAAGAAGAACAAGAACGTTGGGAGGAGATCAAGCAAACTTTCCAGAAGCATCAACAATTGAAAGGCCTAGGTGAAAATAATCAGATGGCGCAATTGGTGATGGAAATGCAATCGCTTAGTGATGGGTTGGAGGGTATTAAAAAGGCTATTGCCAAGGATGGGATAGTGGTAGAAGAATAGTGATCATTTATTAGGAGTCTAGTTTTTTTATTCTAAATGGGTGTATAGCCAAGAAATGTATTGGCTATACCAATATACTATATTAACTCGCTCATTTTAAAAGTTAAAGGTAGTAAGGCTACTCTTGTCGAAAATGATTGAAAATCCAACATTTTCCTCTGGAATCAAACACTCGATAAAGTTATTTCCTTTTTCTTTTTACTTTAATATGGG
>NZ_SMMB01000313.1 GCF_009711365.1 Xanthovirga aplysinae
GCCGCCTTCGGTAAAGTGTAATTTTTTCATGGAAATTTATTTTGTATTTCTATGGAGAAAAGCGCCTATTCCCCTATCCCCTCAACTTATTTTCAGGAATATCTAGAGGTAAAGGGAAAAGGCCCATCATGTAAACTTGAGTTACTTCACTGTGGGTGTTTGGTGAATTCTAAAAGATTATAGCTATAAGGGCTAAATCCAGGCTTGCTTATTCTAATGCTTTAAGCTTGCATAAAGACTGCCTTATTCCTTGAACAGCGAACGCCATCGTTTACTTAATTTTTCCAATGTAGGAGCAGATAGCTCAGCGAGTAGTTTCTTAAATTCCTGCATCTCCTCTGTTTGCTGGGTTGATTTAACCTCTTGTAGCTCTAGTTTTTTAATTAATGAAGTGTTTATTTCCTGCTGTGCCTGATTTATTAGTTTTTGCTCTTCTAGGGTTTTATTCAGCCATTGTACCTTGTCGCTCTGATGGTTGAGCAACTTTTTATGTTCTTCAAGGCTGGTTTGCTGAGATTGAATAATTGCTTTTTGTTCTTGGGTAATCTTTTTCTGACCCTGCAAATGCTCTTCCAAACGCTTTATCGTCTTTTTATGCTTTTTACCAACTTCCTTTTGCTTATCAATTGCCATTTGGTGTTGATGCAAGCCCTGATGCAGACAAATATTCGTTTCCTGAATTGCGGCCGTATTTATAGCACCCAAGGTTCCGTAATTCAAGCTGTACAGGTCTTTTTCTTTGGAGTAGTGCACCAGTTCCGGAAAAAGTTCATTTACTTCCTGAGCTCCGAACCCCAGATGTTTGCGCTTTTCTTTTCGATCTGCTTTATAGCGATACTGGATAGGGTTCATTTGCATTACTTTATCCAATACCTGGTGCATACCGCAGATGTCCTCCTTGCTTCTGATGTCGGACTCCTGAAAGGAGCCTTGGGAGAAGACAAACTCCTGGGTGGTAAGGGAGCCATCTAATGCTGCTGATCCGCTAACTGATAAATCTTTAACTGACCAGTTGGTTAGAGCATTATTGGAATTTCCTGAATGATACAGTTCTAGCCAATCTCTCCATTCCCCAGTCTGGTCATACTGACTTCTTACAAAG
>NZ_SMMB01000273.1 GCF_009711365.1 Xanthovirga aplysinae
TACAGAAGGCGGCCGTATGCTGCATAATGACGATTTAAAAACACTTCAGGAAGAAGTATTCAAAGCCCTGGAAGGGCAGTATAAAGGTCTGGGGGCCTTTATCATGAGTGGTTGTAGTGTAGAAACGGATGAAAAAGAGCCCACTAAACTTAAAATTACGGAAGGGTTGGTCTATATAAACGGAAAATTTCTAGAAGTGGATGTGGCTCCTAATTTGTCTGAATTTCCTAAATACATTGTAGAAGATTTGCCCGAAATGCGTACCAACTACCAGCTGGCCAGTGGTGGGATTGCCCCAAAAAGGGAACTTTATAAAGCTCGAATCATCAGCCAAACCGATTTTAACGAGGGTAGTTTCAACAATCCTGAAGAAGGCCGTACTGAATGGATAGAGGTTTCCCAAGAAGGAGGAAAAACTTATTTTGATGCCGTTCGAGGTGCTTTTAATGCCTTAAGCATTGGGCATGCTAATGATGATTTGAGAGGCCATGCCACTTTGGATGTATTAGGAGATATTAGGGCATCAGGCGCCGGAGAGTTTAGTGGATTGTCAACAACTGGAGGGAATGTGTTGATTAATAGTGAAGAGGAAGGTGGGAACATTTTGGGTTATTTTGGCCTTAGAGATAAGTATAATAATTTGGCTTTGCAAGTAGGTTATTCTTCTTCGGCGAACACAGATGCTTATATCAATAATTCATTAGGAGATATTAAGCTAGCTAGCAATGGTTCGGTGGTGGTTACCTTAAATAAGGATCTTATTACCCTCTCTAAAAATACAAACTTGGCTGCCTCTTTAACGGTATCCGGGACAAGCAACCTTGCCAGTATTAATGCTAACGGTACCATAGTAGAAAATGGATCCAGAGTGTTGAGTACTAATTACCTAGGAGCCACCTCTTCAGGTCAGGATTATGACCTGAACACCATGACAGGAATAAAGTCGAATTAT
>NZ_SMMB01000992.1 GCF_009711365.1 Xanthovirga aplysinae
ACTTTGATTCGTTGCATGCTGGATTTTTCTTTCTCTATTAACTATTATCAAATGATCATCAAACCTAAACACGTATTAGGAGTGGTTCTCCTTGTGTGTACCTTTCGCCTAATTCCCAAAAATAACCATCTGATTTATCATTCATTTACCCATATTCTGACGATAGGAAAATTAGTAGGGTGGTGGACATTGATTTTCACCAAGTGGTAGAATTTACTACTGTTGCCGTATTGACTTCCGATCCTATATTTGTTACAGGAGGAATAGCCGATTGGGATTGGAAATATGAAATTGGTCCTTTAAAGGAGGGAAGTTATATGCTAAATGTTTCTTACCTTTTTGGGAAAATTAAAGGTATAGATGGGTAAATGTGATATGTAGGGACACAAAGCTTTATGTCTCTATGATACGCTCTATTTTTCACTTTTAACTCTTCCCTCTTTACTTCATTTCTCACTCCAATTTTTATTACTTTTGTTGCATTTAATTCTAATTAAATGAGCAAGAACCTATGCGTCTTTTGAATGAATTTTTCTTGAGTCTACATTTTTATTACAAAGCTCTAAGATTTATTAATAAGCATCGGTTGCATTACATGAGTTGGGTTGCTGCCGGATTTAATTTGGCGGCCTTTTTATTGGTAGGTGTTTTAGCTTATGTTTATGCTGCTTCCATTACCGATTATTTATTGTTGAAAATGGGTCTTGAGGATTCTGGATCAAGATGGTCTGTTGGTTTACAGTTAATAATTGGTTTTACTATTAGACTCATTGTAGTCATGTTGTATCTTAAATTATATAGGTATGTCATTCTTTTATTTTTTTCACCAATTCTCACTTTTATTTCAGATAAGGTTCAGGATATTGAAAATCAAAACCCACAACCATTTCGTTTAAAACGCTTCCTTTCTGATATGATTAGAGGAAGCATTATTGCTTTAATAAATATTTCAAAGGAGTTGGTGTTTACCATTCTTTTCCTGTTGATTGGATTTTTGGTGCCTGTTATTTCCCCTCTTGTGCCCTTTGCCATTTTCTTTGTGGAGAGTTATTTTTTTGGTTTTTCTATGGTGGATTACCGAAATGAATATTTTCAGATTAATGTTTCGGATAGTAATAAGATCATTTGGAAACATAAAGGCTTTGTTCTGGGAAATGGCATAGTTTTTAATCTTTTGTTATTAATTCCATTGGTAGGAGTACTTTTTGCTCCTAGCTGGGCTGCTGTGGCTGCAGGATTAGGGATAAACGAGTTAGAGAACAAGTATAGAATAATTAAAACCGAATAATAATTAATGAGAAATCAATAGAAGAAATAGAAATTCTAGCCTTATGGGTTCAAAAGTTTTAAGTTCTTAATTCTTCAATTCTATCTTAATTAGATATATCCTGCCAATTTATAACTTACCATTCCCAATAATTCATGAAGGAGAACTCGCCAATGATAAATTGCCTCTGAATTGGGTATTAGCATAATTGGCTTGAATTTTTGGTCTACTGTATAAAAATCAGTGCTAAATGTATCAACTTTGATAGATTCATGTTCAAAACATGCTTTGGCCCTTCTCATATGAAAGGCCGAAGTGATAAGCAAAAGCTTCTGATTTTGATAGTTTTCTTTTAGTATTAGGGCGCTGTTTCGAGCATTTTCATGGGTATTTCTTGATTTTTCTTCCAGAATGAGGTCTTTTTGAGGAATTCCGGCCATTCTGCAGACCCGAGCCAAATCTTTAGCTTCACTAATTTCCTGGTTAAAAAAATCTCCACTACCTCCGCTGATAAGAATTTTTTTGATTTTTCCTCTTTTATATAAATCGATAGCATGGATAATTCGGTCGGCTCCTTTATTAAAGTAGGTTCGATCTTTTGGTGATTTTTGCAAATTAGTCACTCCCGTAAGGACAATGCCTATTTCATAATTTTCAACATCTTCAATAGAAACTGCTGGAATTTCCCATTTGGTTAATAACTCATTGATAACCCACTTATTTGAAAATAGTACCAGAAGTAAGATGCTTAAGGAAAAAAGGAATTTCTTAAGTTTCTTTCTTTTGGTAATATATGCCAAAAACATTAAGAGAAAAATTATGTTTATCGGCATAAATAGGAAGTAAATAGATTTTGAAAGAATGAAAAACATAAGTATCGGTATAAGGATAAATCAGGTCAAAAATACAGAAAACCCAACATGGAATTGCCAAGATAGATCATATTTAAATCCTTTTATTTACATAACAAAAGCTCTCCTCTTATTCACCAATCCACTTTTGGTTTCCATTAAAAATCTCCATCTTTCTAACAATAAAAAAAGCACAGGCTTATTTTTACCTGTGCTTTTGAATTTTTCATATGTAAAAAAGTAAAGGACAAAATGTTATAGAATAACACCTTGTACCATTTACTTAATTACATAACCCCAATAATAGATCTTTATCACTTCAGTTTGTTTGATTTCATCTTAAATATTACCCTAAACTAGGGAGCTTATTTCAGTTTTCAAATAAAATTTTATTTCTTTTTTTGAAAGGGTAGATAGGTTTGGTTTTATTGTGTGCTAATTTTTTTAAAAAAAAGTTTAATTCTCTTAATTCAGGTAATTTTAAAGAGGAATTGACTCTAATTTGCAAGGGAAAATGAATAAAGTATGGAAATTAGTGATTTAAAGATTTACTATTTTTTTAATTGATCTTTTCAAGTGCTTTTTTTCTTATTGGGGGGGAGAGCAGAATTAATCGATTTTTTTGATATTTTTTCATTAGTAGTTTTCTTTTCTCTAATAAGGCTCCACTTTTCTTTCATTTTTTATTAATGGATTTCCATTTCAGGAATTAATTGGTATTAAGATGAAAATGATTATCAAAGTGTTATGGTGTTAGATTTTAATCATTTGAAAAAATAATGCCATGAAAAAGATTCTGGTTCCTTATGATTTTTCCCCCCAGGCACGAGTTGGAGCAAAAATGGCTTGTCAGCTTTCAAATTTATATGATTGCTTCGTGGAATTAATAAATGTAGTAGGTTTTAGAAACGAAACTATAATTAGGCATGAATTAATTGCTCAGGAAGAAGATCGTTTGAAAGCCTTGATAAAGGAGCTTCCTATTGTGAAGGATAGGATCACTTTTCGGGTATTATCTGGGAAGTTTCTATCTACCATTCTTGAAGTTCTTTCAGAGGAGGATGTGGAAATGATGGTAATGGGTACTAAAGGTTCATCTGGCATTAGTGAATGGGTATTAGGTTCTAATGCTGAGAAATTAGTGCATTATTGTAATAGGCCTGTATTGACTATTAAGCATGCTATGAGCCTGGATAAAGTAAAAAAAATTGTGTATGCTACAGATTTGGCCGATGAGCAGGAAAAAATTGTGAAGGAATTAAAACGTTTTCAGAAAAATCTTAAGGCGCATCTATATATTTTAGCAGTATTAATGGATGAACAAAATGTGAGCAGAGGAGAAGTTCGTAAAAGAATGGTGGAATTTGCCCAAAAGCATCAATTTGAGAATTATAGTTTGAATACCATTAATGATATTAATGAAGAGGAGGGGATTTTTTCCTTTGTCTCTGGCATCAATGCCGATATAATTGCCATGGCAACCCACAGTAGAAGAGGATTAAATTATTTGTTTAAAGGAAGTGTTGCTGAAAGTATTGTCAATCATGTGAAAAGGGCAGCTGTTTGGACTATGAGTTTAAGGGCTTAGAAATCTTAACCCTTTTCTTTAAAACTGATGTTTATCTATTCATATATTTCAAAAATAGATTAATTTGGGCTTCACCTACTGTGGGATTTGTCGACTGTCCATTGATGGTTACAAGGAAATAGCCCAAAGGAGATAAAATCCAATCTTGGTACAAAACATGACCTTCCGAACGAAAAATGGCCTGAACATTTTCTTCCAGAGGGATATCCAATGCTTTACAAATGCAGCTAACTCTCTTTATGGTATTTTGAATTTGGGCGACATCTCTATACCCAAGTTCTCCAATCAAATCTCTTGCGTAATATTTGAGCTTTCTACTTTTTACATTCGATCTAAAATTTTCAATATAGGGGTTTTCAAGGCTTTGCTCTATCCGAAGAAGGGGGTGTTCCATGACAAAGTTTATTCTTTATGCTTTGGGAAAGATTTGTTTGAACGGTTTTCACGACTCCCATGCTACATTGTTAGCCAATGTGGAGTAGCATTGTTGAATGGGAGCCCTTTCTCTGATTTTTAATTTAACAGGTTCTCTTTATTCTCAAATGTTTTTTGTTGGGTAAAGTTGGGTTCCATTGGAGTTTTTTTAATAATTAGATTTTTGATTTTGTAAATCCTTAAGTTTTTCAAATAGCTTATGTTCTTCAGGGCTTAGGGCAGTGGGTATGGATATTTGTATACGGGCGTAAAAATCTCCAAATTGATCATTTTTTCCATAAATGGGCATTCCCTTTCCCTTTATCCTTAGAACTTTACCGTTTTGGGAACCTTTGGGAATCATTAATTTGAGTTTCCCATGTGGGGTGATTAAGGAAGATTTTCCTCCCAAGACGGCCGTGTAAAGATTTACCTGCAAATCGGAATAAAGATCTTTCCCTTTACGCTGGAAGGTGGAGTGTTTATTTACCTGCAAGGCGATATTTAAGTCACCCGAAGGACCACCATAGCTTCCTGTATATCCTTTTCCCTTTAATCGTAAAATCTGACCACTTTCCGCACCGGGTTTTATTTTAATCTTTAATTTTTGATTATTTACTACAATTATTTTGGTGCTTCCTTCAAAAGCCTCTTCAAAACTTAGGGTTAATTCGCTATTTAAATCCTGTCCCTTGTGAGGGCGTCTGCCTCTTTCAAAGAAATCTTCTGGTCCTCTTCTTTCGGTTCCTCCTCTAAATGGACTGCCACCAAAAATGGTTTGAAAAAAGTCGGAAAAACCGCTTTCCCCAAACAGATCATTTAAGTCACCTTCATATTGCTGGTAATGATTCCTTCCTCCCCCTTGACTTGTGTATTGAGACCAATCAAAACCCTCTGCATCTTTCCCTTGACTTTGATAATATTTCCAGTTGGCTCCTAGTTTGTCATACTTTTTCCTGTTTTCCTCATTTCCAAGGACTTCATAAGCCTCGCTGATTTCTTTAAATTTTTCCTCCGATGCCTTATTTCCAGGGTTTTTGTCGGGATGGTATTTTGTAGCTAGTTTACGATAGGCCTTTTTTACCTCATTTGCCGTAGCAGATTTATCAATGCCTAAAATTTGGTAATAGTCCTTAAATTCCATGAGATAATTCTATTGGAGGTTTAAGCTAAGAACAGGAATAGGGGAGTGGTTAATAATATATTCCGTGGCACTACCTGAAAATAACCGTTTAAAACTTTTCTGTCTATGTGTAATCATGCCAATTAAATCGGGATGATGATATTTGCAAAATTCAAGTATCCCTTCTTCAAGGTTGAAATAGTTAAAAATATGAAGCCCTTTTATATGGTCAGAATATTGCTCTTTAACTTTTTCCATGGCTAGGTGAATACTTGGAGTATCCCTAAAATCCATTGGAGTATTGATAAAAAGTAATTCAACCTTGGCATTGATCCATACTGAAAAGTTTAAGATTTTTTCTATGGCTGGAGATTCAGTCTCCTTCTTAAAGTCATAGGCAAGTATTATTTTTTTGAAAGATAATTGCTTTGGTAAAGCTTTAACCACAAACACCGGTACACTAGCTTGATGAATTACTTTGTGGGTATTGGAACCTAGCATTTCCGCTGGCCATCCTTCTGCACCATGAGAACCCATTATCACCAGATCAAATGGTTGTGATTCAATATGCTTGAGTATTTCGGAAGGACTCTCATTAAAAGAAAGGTTTTCCTTGGCATTCACGTTTGCTTTTTGAGCTTCTTCAATGAGATGTTGGATCTTGGAGCGAGCAGAAGCAATGTGAGCTTTAACTTCAGGGAAATTTTTTTCTTTTTCCTTTTCTAATTTTATCCAATTTAAGGGTGCTTCTACCATGTGAAAAAAATGAACTTCGGCTTGAATAAATCGGGCAAGTTCAATGGCTATTTTAGATGCATTTTGGGCACAATCTGAAAAATCTGTGGGAACTAAAATCTTTTTTAAGGTTCTCATATTGTGGGGGAAGGTATAAGGGGAACATGAGGTGGTTTGTATTAAAGTTATAGATTTTTTTGGAATGATAGGGGTTTTTGTGGCTTTAGGGTATTTTAATTTTATGGTAAATGGGAGATTATTATGGTTTTCTGTCAATTTCCCTTTTATTAAATTATGATTGATATTTTGGCTTTATGGAGAGTTT
>NZ_SMMB01001100.1 GCF_009711365.1 Xanthovirga aplysinae
AAGGAAAACTTAAGCAGAAACTGCTTAATCATTTGTATTTTTTAGACTACGAAAAGGAAATTTATACTCAATATGAAAGGGCAGAGTATGAATGTTTACACACTTTACACCAATGTAAGGTGTTGATTCGTGAAAAAAATAATGGCATAGCTGTTAGATTACTTCCTCACCTTATTAAAACTGCAAAGACCTATGAGTTTGCGGATATTGTAGTGGAGGCCCTTACTATTCTAAGAAATGAATATGCCTTGATGGGTAAAACTACTCCTTTTCAGGAAACAAATGATGAACTACAGGATTATCAAAAATTCCTTAATGTAAAACAAGCTTGTAATGAGCTCTATCATCACACAGTGGTTTATGTAAATAAATCTGTAAGTGCGCAAAACCGTGTGTTGACCGAGATGCCTGATGCTATCGGAAAAATTGAAGCGGAAGGTAAGAAGTTTAAAAGTTCATCTTTAGATGTGTTAGCCCAAAAACTTCGAATTCTTTATAATCAGCTTAATTGGAATTTTGCTGATAATGTGAAGCTGTGCACCAAGCTGGAGGAAAAGTATCTGCAAATGCCTAATCCAGAGGTAATGGTAGATCTTGATAAAAAGGAAATTGCCTTTACCAAATTACATTCATACTATTGCATGAATGACTGGAAAAATGGAGATAAATATGCCACCAAGGCTTTGGACCTCTTTAGGAATGGTAGTCCTGAGTGGTTCCACTTTATCGAATATTATTTCTTGCTAATGATGAAAGGTGAGAAATATGAAAATGCGGGGGAGATCTATAGGAAGGTTCGAACCAATAAAAACTATGGCTTGCTTGAAGAAAAGGATAAGGACAGATGGCAAATCTATAGAGCATATTTAGTATTTGTAAATGATACTAAATTGTTGCGTTGGGGATTTGATGTAGAAGAATTCCTGAAAACTACTCCTGATTTTTCAAAGGAATTGATGGGGTATAATATTTCTACCTTGGTTATTCAATTTATGTACTTGCTCAGAGAGGGTTATGTTGATGAAGTGCGTAGCAGAGCGGAACAATTAGAAAAATATAGCTCTACTCATTTGGACAAGCGACATAATTATAGAAATAGCATCTTCATCCGTTTACTGTCAATTGTTACAGATAAGGATTTCAACTTTGAGTTAGTTCAAGAGAAAGGAAATACTTATTGGAAGAAGTTGGTTAAAACTCAAATTCCTGGGGATTTGTATAATGACCTGGAGGTAATTCCTTTTGAAACCCTTTGGGATTACACCTTAAATATTTTGAAAACAAATAAATTATATGTGCATTACCGTTTCTATAATATGAAAATGGTTTAGCATATGTAGTTTTCCAAAAAAAAAGAACAGCGCTTTTATCGGGCGCTGTTTTTTTTGTCTTTCTATTTCATATTTCGGGGATCTTGTCGTTTTAAATAATATTATCTAAAATAGTTGAAAATACTGGAGATTATATTTAAATCGCCACCTCATAAAAATGAGTGAAATAAAGAGGCTTTAAAAAATTTCTTATGCTATTTTGTTGGCCACTCCTTTAATCTTTATTCACTTGTAATGAATTGAATGTATTTTTTGCGATGCCTTTAATTTGAGGAAAATATAGAATATTAATTTTATTTAGACACATTTAGGGGAATGAATGAGTTTTTAGGGAAGTTTCTTGTCTGGAGGGTAAAATACGTAGGCAATAAAAACTTTGTACTAATAATAAGTGGACTGGTTGGACTTTTAGCAGGATTAGCGGCGGTATCTTTAAAGGAATCTGTGCATTATATTCAACATATTTTGTCAGTTGGAGCACAGAATTTCAATATGTTGATCACTATTATTTACCCTTTAGTAGGTATTTTATTGACAGTCTTCCTTACTCATGTCATTTTAAAGATTAAACTTGGGCATGGTATCCCCGATATTCTTTTTACCATAGCGAAAAAGTCTGGAATTATTGAGCGACATAAAACTTTTAGCAGCATGCTAAGTAGTTTTTTGACCGTAGGTTTTGGAGGCTCAGTTGGGCTGGAGGCTCCTATTGTGGTTACTGGCTCAGCTATTGGATCAAATATCGCCCAGGCCATGAGTTTAAACTACCGCCAGAGAACTTTACTGATTGGCTGTGGAGCAGCAGGAGCGATTTCTGCTATATTTAACTCACCCGTTGCTGGGGTGCTCTTTGCTATTGAGTTAATCTTGTCTGAAGTCACTATCGCCTCATTTATCCCCCTTCTCATTTCTTCTGTTTTCGGTTATTTAGTTTCCATGACCCTTTCTGGGAAGGAGATGCTCTTCTTTTTTACCTTAAAAGATCCCTTTACAGCCTATGATGTTCCTTTTTATATGGTATTTGGGGTGGTTTGTGGATTTGTGGCACTATATTTTACCCGGGTTATCACCTCTATGGAAGGATGGTTAAAGAATAAATTGAAAGGAACATGGGAACGAGCTCTTTTGGGAGGGTTGGCACTTGTTGGGGTAATTTTTATTTTTCCCCCTCTTTATGGTGAAGGCTATGATACGGTGAAGGCCCTTTTGAATGGGAATGAGCATTTTATGCTGGATAAAAGTTATTTCTTTAATGATTTTTCTAGTGTAGGGGTAATTTTGCTCTTTAGCTTAGGAATTGTTTTGTTCAAACCTATTGCCACTGCCCTGACAGGGGGCTCAGGTGGTAGTAGTGGTACTTTTGGACCAGCTATGGTTGTAGGAGGGGTATCTGGGTTTTTATTTGCTAAGCTTACAAATTTGGTGTTTTGGGGAGAAACAATCAGTACTAGTAATTTTACTTTAGTTGGAATGTGCGGTGTAATGGCTGCCGTTTTGAGAGCTCCTTTAACGGGAATATTCTTAATTGCCGAAGTGACCAGTGGATATACACTATTTGTACCTCTTATGTTGGTAGCTGCTATTGCTTATAGCACCATTTCGTATTTTGAAAAATATTCTCTTTATACCAAAAGTCTTATTGAGAAGGGAGACTTGATAAAAGATGATAAGGACCGTCAGGTGTTAAGTTTGATTCACCTAAATCAAATAATTGAGAAGGACTTATTGACTATTCATCCGGAAGCCCGATTGGGCGATTTGGCCGGTTTGGTAAAAGTGTCAAAAAGAAATATCTTTCCTGTGGTGGATGAGCATGAAAAATTGGTGGGAATTGTGACTTTAGATGATATTCGTGAAATTATGTTTGACAAAGAATCACAGGAATCCATTAATGTAGCCACATTAATGCATCCGGCTCCGGCAAGCGTTTCCTCTTTTGAAAGTATGGAATCAGTTATGCGGAAGTTTGAATGTAGCGGGGCCTGGAACCTGCCGGTAATTGATGAAGGAAAATATGTAGGGTTAGTTTCTAAGTCAAGGATTTTTAATGCTTACCGCAAGAAATTGGTTAGGCAAAGTCGAGAGCTTAGCAATAGCTATTAAGATGGAATAAGAATTAGAAGCCCAAAATTCATCCACTTTACTTATGGAGCCTAAAATTTGATTTGGCTTAAATGAGCCCTTTCGGTGTGAAAAGAAGAAAATAGAGCGCAAGAATGCCAGAAGTAAGTTTAAAAGGACGGCTCTTGATGATTTAATCTAAGATAGGTCCGTTTTTTAATCTGCATGGGGTCATAATATTAATTAAAAAGGCTGAATTTATCAGGCTGATTTTATTAGTTTTTTATCATTTGAAGAAGGTCACCTAAATATTCCCGGTTGTTTGCAAGTCTGGGAACTTTGTGTTGTCCACCTACCTTTCCTCGTTTTTTCATCCATTGATAAAAAGTCCCAACAGGAACATTGTGAACTAATGGACTTAAAAGCGCCATGTCTTTATATCGTTTGGCTTCATAGTCCGAATTTATTTCCTGAAGTTTTTCATCCAGGATCTTTGTAAAAACCTCCAATGACTCTGGTTCTTTCACAAATTCCACAATCCATTCGTGTCCTCCCTTTTTTCCTTCTTCAAGGTAAATAGGCCCAGCAGTGAAATTCTGAATTACCGCTCCTGTCAATTGGCAAGCTTGTGTAATGGCTGTTTCTGCGTTTTCTACCATTAATTCTTCCCCAAAGGCATTGATAAACTGTTTTGTACGACCACTAATTTTAATGCGGTAGGGAAAAAGTGAGGTAAACTTAACGGTATCTCCCAAGTTATAGCGCCAAAGCCCTGCATTGGTGGAAATGATTACAGCGTATGTTTTACCTAGCTCTACTTCATCAATACGAAGGCATTTGGGGTCTTCTTTTTCCATATCCTCTAACGGTATGAACTCATAAAAAACACCATAATCCAACATGAGTAGCATCTCGTTGGATGTAGCTTGATCTTGAATTCCAAAAAAACCTTCGGATGCATTATAGGTTTCCATATAATGCATTTTTTCAGTGGGAATTAACGTTTTGAACAACTCCCTGTAGGGTTGAAAGGCTACTGCTCCATGAAAGAATACCTCCAGGTTAGGCCAGATGTCAAGGATATTGTTTTTTCCTCTATATTCCATGACTTTTTCCAGCAATACAATAGTCCATGTGGGAACCCCAGAAATACTTGTAACATTTTGATGAGCAGTTTCTTTGGCCATTCTTTCCATTTTCTGCTCAAATTCACTCATAAGTGCTATTTCAAGG
Source organism: Xanthovirga aplysinae (assembly GCF_009711365.1). Classification (GTDB taxonomy): domain Bacteria; phylum Bacteroidota; class Bacteroidia; order Cytophagales; family Cyclobacteriaceae; genus Xanthovirga; species Xanthovirga aplysinae. The sequence continues at coordinate 4,626 of NZ_SMMB01001100.1, forward strand.
CTTGGAGTTCGGTAAAACTGGGCCCAGTATGGCAGATTTTGCATGATAACAGCAGAAACATCCCCAAAATGCGATTTGGCAAATAAATCGTACGGGTTAGGTTGGTGGCTACCCCCGATAGATACGCTTTTTCCTGTAAATAAACGAGTGTCAGGGTAATTCCTGACATAAAGGGATAACATGTCTTTGCCTGCTTTAAAATGACAATCTTCCAGTGCTTCTGGAGAAACAGGGATAAACTTACTTTTGGCGTTGGTGGTTCCCGAGGATTTTGAAAACCAGCGAATTTCCGTAGGCCAGATGATGTTTTGTTCACCCTTTAGTTGCCGTTCTATATAAGGAAAAAATTCTTCATAGCTTGAAATTGGAACACGCTCTTTAAAGGCGTTGTAGTTATTTTTTAACTCTTTAAATCCAAATTTTTTTCCAAATTCGGTATTTCGAGCTTTACCTACCAATTCATTGAATATGTCATTCTGTATTGCATGTGGGTATTTCATGAAAAGCTCAATTTGCGGAATTCGCTTTTTCATTACCCACCTGAAAAAAGGATTTAGGAAGTCCATTGAAATCTTATCTTAAATATCATTTCCCTGCAAATGGATGTAAGGTCTTAGAAATGCTTAAAAGTATTGACTGTAAGCGGAATAAACTTTGAAGCCTGAATGGAGTGCTTTTAAAAGACTTTTCTAAAAATAAGGTTTTAAAAAGCAGGTAAATACAGAGTTTAATTAGGCGTTTCCAGCTTACAATTAAAATTTTAAACACCTTCTAAAACTGTAAATTATGAATTTGGGTATTTAAAACAAAAACTATAAAGTTAATCATGGCTTTTAGTGGGTTTGAAGAAAGGTAAAAGGTAGATCAAACTTTTCGTTTTAGTTCGAAGTGTTTACCTAAGTAAACTTTTCTTACCGTTTCATCAGCGGCTAATTCTTCTGCGGTACCGGCTTTTAACAATTTCCCCTCAAACATGAGATAGGCTCTATCTGTTATGGAGAGAGTTTCCTGTACGTTGTGGTCAGTGATCAATATGCCAATGTTTTTTTCCTTGAGTTTACCTACAATAGTTTGAATTTCCTCAACGGCAATCGGGTCTACTCCAGCAAAAGGTTCATCAAGCAGTACAAAATTTGGATCAACAGCTAATGCTCGGGCAATTTCGGTTCTTCTTCTTTCACCACCAGAAAGTACTCGCCCAAGATTCTTTCGAACATGAGTAAGACTGAATTCTTCAAGTAGGCTTTCCATTTTTTCTATTCTTTCAACCTTAGAAAGTTTGGTGTGCTCCAGAACGGCCATAATATTTTCTTCCACACTTAAGGTACGAAATACACTGGCTTCCTGTGCCAGATATCCTATGCCTTTTTGCGCACGTTTATACATCGGTAAGGAGGTAATGTTTTCTTTTTCAAGGTAAATGGTTCCGGAGTTAGGCTTTATCAATCCCACAATCATATAAAAAGAGGTAGTTTTACCCGCTCCATTTGGGCCTAGTAAACCAACAATTTCTCCCTGATTCACTTCAACAGAAATCTGGTCTACTACTGTTCTTTTTTTATATATTTTTACTAACTCTTTTGCTGTTAATTTCATAAGGTTTAAAAAGTATATCCAGCCACAAAACTCTTCAAAAGTAATGAATAATAAAAAGGGAGAGTTTTCAATAATCACCTTTTATTATTCACTAATTACAGTCTTTATCAGTCAAATTTAATATCCTTTACGTTAATTTGTAAGAATTTATTGCCAATAAAATTATTCTCCTCAATGGTATAGGCCACGCTGAATCGCATACCAGAGGTAATTAACTCGAAATAATCCGCCATTCCGAATCCAATAGCTTCCACTTTTGGAGAAAAGCCTTCTTGTCTGACCACAAAACGTAAATGGTTGTTTTTCAGTATACGTGGCCTTTCTGATACGTAAACCTGGTTTGTCCGAAAAACAGGTCGCATATTTTGGGGACCAAAGGGGGCCATTTGTTTTAATATATTATAAAAACGGTAGTTAATTCGATCCAGGTTAATGGTTTGGTCAATTAATAATTGAGGAATTAGCTGTTCGTCCTGAATGGTGTTTTCCACCACTTTTTCAAATTTTTGAGTAAAGGCCTCTAAATTTTCAGGGTCAAGTGTTAGGCCTGCTGCGTAGGTATGTCCACCGTATTGATCCAGTAAATCGGAACAAGCTGATATGGCCTGGTAAATATCAAAATTAACCACAGACCGTGCCGAGCCTGTAATTTTCTCATTTGATTTTGTTAAAATCACGGTAGGGCGATAAAACTTTTCAATACATCGAGAAGCAACAATACCGATCACTCCTTTATGCCAGTCTTCCTTGTAAAGTATAGTAGATTTTGCTTTTCTTCGTCTCTCTTTTTCCTCAATCATCTCTATAGCCTCCTGGGTAATTTGAGTGTCAAAATCTCGTCTTAACGTATTTTTCTGATTAATATAAGCCGCTAGTTGTTTGGCTTCTTCTTTGTTTTCAGAAATTAAGAGATCAACAGCACTTTTTGCATGCTCAATACGGCCGGCCGAATTAATTCTTGGACCTATCCCAAAAACAATATCGGAGATGGAAATGGCTGTAGAATTTTTTCTATCCGCCATTAATGCGCTTAATCCCGGGCTGGGTTGTTTATTTAATTCCTTTAGTCCTAAATAGGCAAGAATCCGGTTTTCCCCAGTCAAGGGTACTAGGTCAGCAGCAATGCTAATGGCAACCAGGTCAAATCCGGAATATAAATGTTGGAAACCTTGATTAGTTTTTATACAAAAGGCTTGAAGAAATTTAAATCCCACTCCACAGGCTGAAAGTTCTTTATATGGATAATTACAATCTTCTCTTTTAGGATCAAGTATTGCTTTCGCTGGAGGAATTTCTTTACCCGGATTATGATGATCGCAGATAATAAAATCTACTCCTTTTTCTTTGGCCTCTCTTACCTTATCAATGGCTTTTATCCCACAATCTAGGCAAATAATCAGTTCGAAATTATTGTCAACTGCCCACTTAATTCCTTGTTTTGAAATGCCATAGCCTTCTTTGTAGCGATCGGGGATATAAAAATCAATTGTTGAACAATAGTTTTTTAGAAAGCCGTAGCACAAAGCGACAGAGGTGGCTCCATCTACATCATAGTCCCCATAAATAAGGATTTTTTCCTTTCTCAAAATTGCTTTCTCCAGTCTTTCTACTGCCTTATCCATGTCTTTCATGAGAAAGGGATCGTGAAGGTTTTCCAGGGAAGGTCTAAAGTAGTTTTTGGCCTCTTCGTAAGTTGAGATGTATCTTTGTACAAGAATGGAAGCTAGTGTTTCATTGATATTGATTGCGCGGGAAAGGTCCAGCACCTTTTTTTGTTCAGGTTGTTCCTGATTGATCCAAGTTTTTGCCATAATCCCTTTTTAGCGCTTCCAGTTAAACAATCAGTCC
>NZ_SMMB01000869.1 GCF_009711365.1 Xanthovirga aplysinae
TTGGCCCAACGGCTGTTGGCAAAACAGATTTATGTATTCGGTTTGCTAATTATTTTAAAACTGAAATTATCTCGTCTGATTCCCGCCAATTTTTTATTGAATTAAACATCGGAACGGCCAAACCCACTGTAGAAGAGATGAAAGGGGTAAAACATCATTTCGTTAATTTTCTACACATAGATCAGGAGTATAGTGCCGGACACTTTGAAAGAGACGCTCTTAAAAAACTGGATGAACTTTTTATAAATCATGATGTCGTTATCATGACTGGAGGGTCTGGCATGTATAACAAGGCTCTTTGTGAAGGAATGGATCTATTACCTGAAGCACCTTCACATTTCAGGGAAAAACTAAATCAAGAATACGCTGAGAAAGGCCTTGATCCACTACAAAAAATGCTTCAGGATTTAGACCCCTCCTATTATTCCAAAGTTGATTTAAACAATCCTCAGAGAATTATTCGAGCCTTGGAAGTATGTCTGGCAACAGGAAAACCCTTTTCATTTTTTCAAAACCAAAATAAAGTAGAACGACCTTTTCATATACTAAAAATAGGTTTGGAGAGGGAAAGAGAAGAACTTTATGAACGAATCAACCACCGTATGGACCTTATGATTGGGAAAGGTTTATTTGATGAAGCTCAAAGCCTCTTTTCTAAGAGGCACCTCAATGCGCTCCAAACAGTAGGTTATAAAGAAATATTTGATTATTTGGAGGGAAAATTTGACAAAGAAGAAGCGATTAGACTCCTTAAAAGAAACAGCCGCCGCTATGCCAAACGACAAATGACCTGGTTTAAAAAGGATCCCGAAATAAAATGGTTTAATCCGGAAGAAGAAAATAAAATTATTGACTATCTGGAAAAGAAAATGATAGCTTTAAACATTTCCAATTGATAAGTATTTTCATCACCAAAAGAAATACCCCAATTGAAGAAAACAATTGATTAAAAGAAATTCAGCAAGAACCCACTTTTATTTGCCTTTCGCCAAGAAAAAACAATTCACTAAGCGTTTCTGCTGAAAGTCCACGTTCAATTAAAAGTCTAAAAAAGAATTTTTACACATTAAGAATCTTTACCATCCTGATCAAATCAGGATTCAATGGCTTCTCCTTAGTGATAGCCTCATTCAAAGGAGTATACACCAAATGATCGTTGATAATTCCTGCCATAACATCCGATTCACCATTGATTAATCCTTCCAGCGCTCCTAACCCTAATCGACTGGCCAATGTGCGGTCTAAAGCCGATGGTCTACCTCCACGTTGAATATGCCCCAGCGTTGAAACCCTAATATCATTATCCACAATATGTTCTCTTACTTTTGCAGCAACTTCCAAGGCCTTGCCTTCGACTTCCCCTTCTGCAATAACCACTATGGAGTAATTTTTAGAACGCTGCCAACCTCTTTTCAAAGTCTGAATCACCTGCTCAACTGTTGTTTGCGTTTCAGGTACCATCACCAATTCGGCACCTCCCCCTATTCCTGATTCAATGGCAATATACCCAGAATCTCTTCCCATTACTTCGATAAAAAACAAACGATCATGGGAATCGGCAGTATCACGAATTTTATCAATGGCTTCTAAAGCGGTATTTACGGCCGTATCAAAACCAATCGTATTATCGGTTCCATAAAGATCATTATCGATAGTTCCAGGTGCACCAACTACAGGCATTCCAAATTCCTCATGAAAAAGGTGAGCCCCGGTAAAGGTACCATCTCCACCAATGGTAATTAAGCCATCGATTGCAAGGGCTTTAAGGTTTCCATAAGCCTTTTGTCGTCCTTCTTTAGTACGAAAATCTTTACTTCGGGCAGATTTTAGAATCGTTCCCCCTCTTTGAATAATATTACTAACCGAATAGGAATTCATAGGATATATATCCCCTTTAATTAATCCCTCATAACCATAGCGAACCCCATACACCTCTACGTCATGATAGATAGCACCTCTCACAACAGCTCGAATACAGGCGTTCATTCCAGGTGCATCTCCGCCTGATGTTAATACTGCTATTTTTTTCATAATAAATATTTTTCTAAATCAAGTTTCAAATCTAGGTGACAATCTTTCAGATCAAAAACAAAAAAACATAAGACCATACCAATAAGTCCTAAGTGTTTTTCCAATACCTCTACTTATCGAAATTTCTCTTAAAAGAACACCTTTTAAAAAGATCCCTACCCTTCCCTTTAATATTTTAAAAACCGAAGGCCTGAAACCAAAAGTGAAAAATACCATAAGAATATACTAATTATCAACACTTTTATTAGGATTTTTTTATGCAAAGGTTTGCAGAAACCTTCCATCCAAAAATTAAAGCTAAGAAAATGTCAAATTGCACCAAAAGTCTAAGTAAAATTCTAACTCCAAGGTAAAAGAAAGGCTAAAAATTGATAGACAAAAAAGAAATAAAAAAAGTCTGATTACTGAGGTGTATTAAACCAATCAAAAACCAGACTAAGGATTAAAATTTCATAAAAGGATTCGCCAACATCCAGAGTTTCCACTAATTGGAATACACTGGTAGCATCGCTAACTCTCTTTGATGAGTCCGAACATCTAAAGCGAAAATTTTTTCAAAGAATTGATAAAAAAATTCTTCAATCTCTCGCTCAATGTCACTCATTCTAACCATTAATTTCATGAAAAAAACTTTAGGTTAAAAAATGTATATGAGGAAAAACGCACTCATTGAGAGATTGTTGCAAGAAAGCTATAGATTTCTCTTTCCTTAAAAAATTAATTTTTAATAAGAAGTAACCCTCTTTCCCGTAATTCTTTCCAGAGGGGGCTCTCCAAAAATTTCTTAAAACTACCTTGTTCTAAAAGTTGAGTATAACTTTCCTCAAGGTTTTCAATAGTAAAGCCATTCTCTCCTTTGATTTGAAATAGGGGAAAAATTTGGGCTAACCATTTCCCTAGTTTCTCATTAGTTTTAAAAGAAAATTCCTGGCTGCGATCTGAAAATTCAAGGAAAGCAGATTTTATCCTTTTTCCTTTCTTCATCCTTTCCTTCAAGACTAATTCTGGTAAATTCCCAGGCCATATTATTTTATCGGTTTTACGTGTGGCATCCGGCTTATTTCCAAAGCTTAATGATTTTTCTATTAGATTCCGAGGTACACTGACTTTAGGAACAGGAAAATCAAACCAAAAATCCAACCGATAGTCTAATCCAACACCATGCATATAATTGTACAAAGCCTTCTTTAAACCCGAAGTATATTTCTGATGATCTGCCCCATCCGGATCTTCATGAATTAAATCGTTATTTGCAAAGGAGCCTTTTTTAGGCCCTACCTTATAGACTCCAAAACCCTCAGGATTTTTTCCCACTGGGCTATGAGCAGTCATTGAAAATAAATGCCAAAAAGCCGAATGAATCACCCCATTCAAAAACAATTGTCTCACTATTTCCAGTGAATCAATGGTCTCCTGTTCGGTTTGGGTGGGAAAACCATACATCAGATAAGCATGAACCATGATTCCTGCATCGGTAAAGCCCTGAGTTACCCTAGCGACTTGCTCAATGGTTACCCCTTTAGCCATCTTCTTTAATAAACGGTCAGAGGCCACTTCCAATCCTCCCGAAACCGCTATACAACCAGAAGCGGCCAACAATTTACATAAATCCGGAGTGAACGTCTTTTCAAAGCGGATATTCGCCCACCAAGTGATACTTACTCCTCTTTTAATGAGCTCAATTGCCAGGTCACGTAAAGCTAATGGAGGGGCCGCTTCATCAACAAAATGAAAACCAGTTTGATTGGTCTGCTCCACAATTGTCTCAATCCGGTCTACCAATACTTTAGCGGGAGCCCCCTCAAATCGGCCAATATAATCCAATGAAATATCACAAAAGGAACATTTCTTCCAATAACAGCCATGTGCTATGGTTAACTTATTCCATCGACCATCACTCCATAGGCGATGCATGGGGTTGGCCATTTCGATCACCGAAAGGTACTTTTGTAAAGGCAGATCTTTGTAATCAGGCGTTCCCACTTCTGCATGTGGGACAAAGGGATCGAGGGCACTATTGATATACTTTACCTTTCCCTCTTTCAGTAAAAAAGTTCGTTGCAATTGAGAAGAAGGCCTAATACCGGCTTCATATTGCAAAATTTTCTCAAATGGACCTTCCCCATCATCAAGAGTAATGTAATCCAGATATTGGAATACTTTGGGTTCTTTTAAATCTCTTAGCTCGGTGTTTGGATAACCTCCTCCCATCAACACTTTAACTGAAGGATAATTCGCTTTAAGGAATTGCCCACTTTTCAGCGCACCGTAAAGATTTCCAGGAAAGGGAACAGTGAAGCCCACAAAATTAGGGTTAAAGAGTTCCATTTTTTCCTTTAAAACTTCACAAAGTATTTGATCAATCAGGTTGGAGGGTTTTGAAAGAGCTTCTTCAAGTGGATCAAAATGAGTGGCCGACATCCCCAACCTTTCTGCATACCTACTAAATCCAAAATCAGGAGCAACCGTTTCCTGAATCAAATCACCCAAATCCTCCAAAAAAAGTGTAGAAAGGTACCTGGCTTTATCCTGAATGCCCATTGTACCAAAAGCCCAATCTAATTCTTCCAACTGGCTAAAACGTGAAGCCTGCGGAAGAAAATCGCTGTAACAAATTCGATTGGCTAGGGTAGAGTCACCATTTTGAAGAAAAGCAATCACCTGATTAATTGTAATCAAATAATCTTTCTCCATCCTCATCATTCTGCGGGCATTGGAGGATAAAGCATGAATTTTAAACTGGTTTCTCACCTCCTTAAAAAGACGCCCCAAACCTTCCTCTGAAAAAAGTTTAAGCACCACCTCAATCCCCAGATCTGCCTGATACACCTGATAATCTTTTTTCTTCAGATATCCCTTTAAATAAGCCGTAGCCGGATAAGGGGTGTTTAATTGAGTTAATGGGGGTGTTA
>NZ_SMMB01001050.1 GCF_009711365.1 Xanthovirga aplysinae
TTTTCTTAATGGAAAAAAAGATAACTTATTAATATAGCAGCGATCATCCCACTAAAGTCAGCTATTAATCCACAGGTAAGAGCGTATCGACTTTTACGAATACTAACTGAACCGAAATAGACTGCTAACACATAAAAGGTAGTTTCTGTGGAGCCTTGCATTACACTCACCAACCTGCCCACAAAAGAATCTGGAGTATAGGTATTCATGGCTTCCACCATCATTCCTCGAGCCCCACTACCACTAAGTGGTTTCATTAAAGCTGTTGGAAGGGCAGGAACAAAATCTGTGTTAACACCTGCTAAATGAAAGACATATCCTATGCCTTCAACAACATAATCTAGGGCTCCAGATGTACGGAAAACACCAATACCCACCAACATGGCCACTAAATAGGGAATAATTTTAATAGCAACCCCAAAACCTTCCTTTGCCCCTTCAATAAAAGTTTCATAGACATTAACTCTTTTCCGAAGTGCTAAAGAGATGAAAATTATTATAATGGAAAATAAAATAACATTACTCGCAACCTTAGAAACAGTGGCCATCTTCTCCTGCGGTAAACCGGAAAAATACCAAATGATTAAAGCTATCCCTAAAGTCAAAGATCCTAAATAAAGCAAGATAGTTTTATCCAAAAGATTGATCCGTTGGTAAATGGAAACACTTATTAATCCTGCCAGTGTAGAAAAGAAAGTGGCCAATAAAGTAGGAATAAAGATATCTGTGGGATCGGCGGCTCCAGCCTGTGCACGTAATACCATGACACTAATAGGAAGAATAGTTAATGCAGAGGTATTTAAAACTAAAAACATGATCTGGGCATTGGAGGCAGTTTCCTTATGCGGATTTAACTCTTGTAAACCTTCCATAGCTTTTAAGCCTAAAGGAGTAGCCGCATTATCTAATCCCAATATGTTGGCGGAAAAATTCATTAAGATGGACCCCATTACCGGGTGGTGAGCTGGGACTTCAGGAAACAATTTCCGAAAAAATGGACCTACAACTTTGTACATCCCTTGAATAGCCCCTCCTTTTTCTCCTATTCTCATCATGCCTAACCATAGGGCCATAACTCCTGTTAAATAAAGTGAAATGTCAAAGCCGATTTTTGCCATTTCAAAAGTAGATTCCACCAAAGCGGGAAAAATATCCAGGTCATTTAGAAAAATTAATCTTAATAGGGCAATAAGAAAGGCAATTAAAAAGAACCCCACCCAAATGTAATTAAGAACCATAAAAAATGTAGACTACGGTAAGCAATAGGTAAAACTTCAGAAAAATAGTTGAATTTATTGAAATCTTCTTCGTATTCGAACTTGAATTTTTGAAATATTTCCTGCAACTATGCGTTTTAATTGACCAATTGGTTTATCGAATATTTTTGAGAATTTTCTTTTATGAAAAAGCTTTTTTCCCTTACCTGTATTTTTTTCTCTTTGGTGTTGCTGTATTCTTGTAAAGATGATGGGGTCGATTTAAATGTACCAAAGCCATTCACCACCGAGAATATAGACTATATGTTATCTGTTAATGATGTTAAAACCTGGCAAAGGGTTAGCAGAGAAGAAAACGGTCAGTTGGTTGAGTTTAGTGAAGAGGAGACTGGTGCTTTGTTAAATTTTGCAGATACTGCCGTAGATGAAAGGAAAGACATTCTTTTTGAGTTGCCCAATAAACCCGATAATGAAGATGAATTCTTTAATGAATTAACTTCAGGGCTGGATAGTTTGTACGGCACATGGGATGTAGAAGCCCCTATAAATACTTTGGAAACAGCTAATCAATTGACTTTTGATTTGCTTAACAATTCCGATTTAAAGGTAACTTTTACGATTGAGGAAATTACTTCACAGCATCTCATTTTTACTTTTCCTGCCTTTGAGTTTTATAAAGAGGGAGAAGATACAAAATTGAGGTTAAAGGAAGGAATTACTGTAAAAGAAGAATACCAGGCATTATCATTATAAGCCTTTTTTATTCATTAATAAGGTTAAGGATATGACAAGCCGCTACCCCAGCGGTTTCGGTTCTTAGCCGACTTTTTCCCAGACTTATTGCTTCAAAGCCTTTATTAAAGGCTTTTTCTATTTCAGATGGGCTAAAATCTCCTTCAGGACCAATTAAAATACAATACTTTTTATTATTTAATGCTTTCTCCTTAAGGTGTTGAGGAATGTTATGATCAACGTAAGCAATCATACGTTGTTGATCATCAGAGAGATTATCAATAAAATCGTTAAACTTTTGTGAGGGATTGATTTTTGGAACCCATGTCTTTAGGGATTGTTTGCTGGCACTGATAGCCTTGCGCAGTAGTCGATCGTTTTTTACGGTCTTTCTTTCAGAATGCTCACAGAGCAAGAGACTAATTTCATCAACTCCGAATTCTACCGATTTTTCAACGAACCATTCCAATCGATCAATGTTTTTAGTGGGAGCAATGGCGATATGAATATAATAAGGCCTTTTATCACTGTCCTGTTCCTTTTTTATTACTTCAAATTCACATTTTCTGTGGTTGGCCTTGGTGATGATCGCCTCATATAAACCTCCCAAACCATCAATCAAAGTAATTGAAGCCCCTTCCTTTAACCTCAATACTTTAACGGCATGACGGGATTCTTCTTCTTCCAAATAATTTACACCTTGTGCAACTAATGGTTGATAAAAGATTTGCATTATCGAGGCTTTTTTTAAATAACGAAGTCCGGCAAAATTATTTATGCCGGACTTTTATTTTATTAAAAGAGAATATAGATCATTTCAAAAGGAAAAATCAAACAGTATTTATATTTGATTTTCGCTATTCGTAATCTCTAACAAACCTTAAAAAGGTCCTTAAACTAAATCTTTGGCTAATTCCAAATTAACACGCTGCCCTTTAATGGTATTGGAACTCATAATATCAATTACCTTGCTGGCATCGTTTTTTGGAACTTCCACATAAGAGAATCTTGGAAAGATTTCGATTTCCCCTATAGAATAACCAGGAACTCCCGTTTCTCCAGAAATGGCTCCTACGATATCCTTAGGGCTGATATTGGCATTTCTACCCTGATTAATGAATAATCGGGCCATGGATTCGTTTCTATTTCTTCGTCCATTTCGCTCACGACCATTTCTGCCTGACCTTGGGGAGCGATCATTTCTTCTCCCTCTATCTCTATCTCTATTCCCTCTTTCTCGACCTCTTCCTGATGAGGCATTCAGATCTGAAAGCGGTTCTTCTTTTCCTAAATGGAGTTTCATTAAGGCGGCAAGAACTTCTGTTGAACTATTGTTTTCCAACAATTGATCAATCATGGAGTCAAACCCTTCAAGCTCCTCTTCAGCAAGGAGGATCTGCAATTTTTCCATAAATTTCAATCGCTTGATCTCAATCATTGCCGTACCGGAAGGAACCAGAGCTTTCTGAATTCTACTTTTGGTGATTCGCTCGATTTCCCAAAGTTTACTTTTATCTCGTCCACTCACAAGGGAAAAAGCTTTACCTGAGCGGCCAGCTCGTCCGGTTCTACCAATTCTATGTACATAGAATTCAGCATCCTGCGGAAGATCATAGTTGAAGACACCGTCCACTCCATTCACATCAATACCGCGGGCTGCAACATCTGTAGCAACTAATATATTTAAACTTCCATTTCGGAACTTACTCATTACCCGATTTCGCTGTGACTGACTCATATCCCCATGCAAGGCTTCTGCAGCAAAACTTCTAGACTGTAATTCTTCGGTCACCTGGTCTACCATTCTTTTGGTATTACAGAAGACTAACATCAATTGAAGGCCGTGAACGTCGATCAACCGACACATAGCCTCTGTTTTATCATTTGGCCTTACCTCAAAGTAATTTTGTTCAATCCGGTCTACAGTTAATTCCTTTTTGACCACTTTGATGACCTTTGGCTCATACTGATATTTTTCAGTAAGTTTCATGATCGGAGGTGGCATGGTAGCTGAAAAGAAAACCGTTTGCCGCTCCTCTGGCATTTGATTCATGATCTTTTCGATATCCTCCCTAAAACCCATGTCCAGCATTTCATCTGCCTCATCCAAAACTATCATCTGAGTGGCACTCAAATCTAGGGTCTTTCGATTTAGGTGATCAATTACTCTACCTGGTGTTCCCGCAACAATGTGAACCCCTCTTTTAAGAGACCGAATTTGTTTTTCGATAGGGTCACCTCCATAAATCGCAAGAGATTTTATTCCTCTTCTATATTTAGAAAGCTTCTTAATTTCGTTGCACACCTGGAGGGCTAACTCACGTGTAGGGCATAGCACCAATACCTGTGTTTCATTTAAGCCTGTGTCAATTCCTTCGATCGCTGGAATACTAAAAGCCGCCGTTTTTCCTGTACCCGTCTGTGCTTGTCCAACAACATCATGTCCCTCTTTTAACAAAGGGATGGCAGCGGTTTGGATTGGAGATGCTTCTTCAAATCCCATTTCTTCAACTGCCTGCATGATTTCATCTGACAAAAACAGTTCCTCAAATTTCAATGTCTTCATTAATTCTATTTAGTATGTGTTAATAGCATTTGAGCGATGAAACATAGGAGACTTAAACTGACGGAAAGGTTTAATTTGGTTATTTTTAAAAGGCCTGAATATACAATTTCCTTTGTGGTTATGTCCCACTTTCCACAACTCATGCAAAAAGAACTGCAAAGATAGGTATTTATTACAATTTTTAAAGGAAGAAAGTTGATTCCTGATCAATTTCCTGTTGAATATGGAATATTTCTGCTAAACACAGCTACATTAATTGCTCATCTATCCATCAGGAAACAATTATTCAGTTATTTGTTTATTGTTTGGGGAAATAGTTCTATAAAGGAGCAAAAAAAGTTTAGGGACAAACTTATCATTTTTCCCTTTTCATCTTGGTAGGGTTATGAACATGAGGGAAGGAATACAAAGACCTCCTTTACAATTCCAATTAGAAAGGATATCCAATACCAAAATTTATTAGAGTTTGATTTTCTTGACCTACTTTTATACCAAATGGCTTTTTAATATTAATGTCTTTCCAGCTAAACCTGCCAGAAGGATCTATAAGCTTGGTGGCTATATCAAACCGAAGCATTAAAAAAGAAAGATCCACACGAATACCGTATCCAGCCCCCACTGCAATTTGTTTATAAAATTTATCAAATTTAAATTGAGAACCCTCCCTATTATCTTCTGATATCATCCAAATGTTCCCTGCATCTACAAAAAATGCACCTTCTAGAAAACCGAATAAGGGGTGCCTAAATTCTATACTGCTTTCTAGTAATAATTCTCCAAATTGCTCATAATTATATAGATCTGGCGCTTTATAGGACCCCGGGCCTAGACGTCTTGGTGACCAAGCTCGGATTCCATAGCTACCTCCGGCAAAAAAGTATTTATCATATGGAAGGGCTTTTAAACCCTCATCGGTTTTACTTCCTCCTCCGTATGGTTGGGCTATACCAAAGTTGATTTTATAAGCCAATTCACTTTTTTGTGAGGTGGGAAGAGTAGCCCTATAGTCGGTATTAAATCGAAAAAATTGATAATGTTCTAGTCCTGCCCGTTCAAGAAGTCCTGTACCGGTAAGGTTCAAAATACTCCCTCCATTTTCTGCTTGAATTTTAAGGTAAGACTTGTCACGGCCCGATTTAGAATCTTTAAAATTATAGGTAGCAGTAAAGATTGCACTACTCACAAATGAGGGATTAAAGGAACTTTTTAGACTGGGACTAAAGCTTTCCAAAGTTTCCCTAAATTCATCAGTCCAATCTGATAATATCAAATTAATATCTGCCAGCCGCAAAGAATAAAATTTATTAGGCTTTTGCCAACTGTACACCAAAGCAGTGTTAAAATTTGTTCTTTCCCGATCAGACCGTTTTAGATAATCGTACCCTACAGACAAAGATGTTCTTGGGTTGGTGTTTCCCAACAGGCGTTGAAAACGGTTTCCAAAAGGAAAAATAAATTGAGGGAAACTTAATGAAAGGTTAGTTCCTATTTCAACCTCCGCAAAATTTCTTTTACTTTTACTTTTATCTGGATCTGGATCTGTATCATCTATGTTTAAAATGACATTATTGATACCTCCATAAAAGTTTAAGGCTAAAACTTCCATTCCTTTAAAAAGATTTCGATCTTTAAAGGTCATATTATAAAATGGTCCCGGTGTCTTTACATCCTCCTTTACATTAAAACCTAATTCATTAGTCCACTGAAATTTTGGATAGGGAGTGGCATATATTTTAGTGATCATTTGACCTCCAGTTGTGTCCTGAAACACATTCACACCGAACATATCCAGATTACCCAATTGCAGTTGGGTTTGAAGGTTTTTTTCCCGACTATAAAGTTCACCTGCTTTATTATAAACCCTTTGGGCTAATATTTTCTCTGAGTACTGCCGGTCGTAGTATTTAAAGTTTATTCCATTATAAAACTTAGTTTTTCGTTCCCTACCCTCACTTTTTACTCCGATGTCAGTAATAAATTCAACAGAATCAATTTGAAAAACGGAATGTTCCTTTTTATCAATTGGGCTTGATATCCGCGTTTCAACGGTAATGGGGTTGCTATCTACTGAAATACTATCATAATAAACTGTAAAATCAATATATTTCCTTGAAAAACCATAGTAACCTTTATTTTGAAGAAGGTGTTCTAATCTCTCCCTTTCTTTTGAAAGAAGAGCCTGATTGTAATTTTCTCCAACCTTGAGAAGGGAACTTGTGCTGTCCTTTTGAGCAATGTCCAACACTTTTTGATCTTCAGATGTGTAATAAACTTTGTTTAAAATATAGGGAGGACCTTCATGAACATTGTAAGTAACCTCCACCTCACTCTTTGATTCCTTTACCTCAAAATCGACTAATGCATTAAAATAGCCCTTCGATTTCATATAGCTGGTAATTTGCTGCCGGGTTAGTTCCGTTTCTGTGGGGTTGTAAATTGCCAACGGTTCTCCCCATTGCATTAAAAGATTTCCCTCCTGCTGGAACTTATCGTATTTTGCAAGTTTTCTA
>NZ_SMMB01001091.1 GCF_009711365.1 Xanthovirga aplysinae
ATCACCATTGCCAGTTGCTACAAAATAATTTTTTAATAGGTAATTAAATGGTATTGAGGATGATTTTGTTTTTTTGGACATTGTAAAAAGGCTTCCAAGTAATATGGTTTTAATTTACATAACCTATTCGTTGAAAATTCATATTTCCAATTATTTAACTTTAATTAAATCTTTACCGTTAGTTTAAAACTTAGGTACACTTCTAAATTAAAAATAATACCCATGGTTTCTAAATTTTTTGTTTTTGAGGAAGCATATCTTTAACATTTAGTGCTATTCCAATGAACTTCCATGGATCACCAACATTCCCTATAAAATGAATTAAATGCATAGGAGTCCCTGAAGCCACTGGAATTAATCTATTTCCAATGAAATATAAGGTTTAATTTTTTCAAAATCTTCTTCCGAAAGGATTTGAATTTTGCGAAGGGAGGAAATTTGTTTAAATTTTCCATTTTGATTCTGGTAGGCCACAATTACTTTTGCCAAACTTCGGGAAATATAGGGGTGTCGAGCTAATTCATCAGGGGAGGCTGTATTTATTAAAATTTTTTGGGGAATAAAGCCCTCTGATATTTTGCCATTTGCTAGTAGATTTTCGAGTACTTCTGGCTTCAAACCATATACTTCTTCCAATTGTTTGTCATCTATAAAACCACCTAAAGCATTCCTAAATTTAACAATGCGTTTGGAAAGTATTGGCCCTATGCCAGAGATAAACTGAAATTCTTCTGCAGAAGCCAAGTTAAAATCCAGTGAAATGGGTAGTTTTTCCCTTTTCTTTTCTGGAAAGCTCATCTTTGGGGAACTCTTAACTTTCTGTTGATTTGTAAATGTTTCTTTTTTGATAAAAAGGGTGTCGGGCAAAAGAATATAATCCGAAAGGGTTTGAAAATTCTCTTTCGGAAAACCATAAATTTTTAGCAGGTCGGCCTTAATTCGAAACTTTCCTCCTTTATTTCTGTAATTTATTATGCGCCGGGCAATTTTTGGGGGAACCCCCAACTTTTTAAGTTCTTCTTCTGAAGCGATGTTTGGGTCAAAAGAAAAATACACCGGTTTGGGCTTGTGAAAAGGGGAGTTCTTATTTTGTTTTTTGTTGTCAATTAATCGATCCTCCAATTTTAAAGCCAGGCTATCCAGTAGTTGTCGATCTTTTTGGCTTATGGTGATGGGTTTTCGTGAAAAGGAGCTAATGAAATAAGGAGCACTCAATATTATAAAAATGGCGAAAATAGTAACAAAGAAGCCGTTTAAGTCAGATTGGGAAAAACCGAAATAATTTCTTAACCATTGTTTGATTCTTTTCATAATTGAATTCCTTCCCAGGGAAAAAGTTGTTGGTTTTGTTGTAATTGTCTGATTTTAAGTTGATTTTATTGGGTTGTTTGACAATAAATGCTTTAATTTTTAGTAAAATATATATATAAGGTAATAGAAGAGATTAATTAATTTTTATATCATTTTATTCTGAAAAGGATTTAATTGATGCCAGGGACTACTTAAACAGTAAGTGCGATAAAGAGGAATGGTAGGTATGACAGCCACTTAAATATATCTTCATCGGAAGAAATATTGGAAAATGAAGTGGCTCTTGAATTAAAGGTGACAATGGTAAACTCAAGGATGCCTTCAATATTTACATTTCAAGGACTTAAGAGGGCTGTAGGGGTAAATATATTATTTATAATGAGTATAAATAACCTCCTTTTAGATGTGTTGCTTTATAATTACTCTTTTAAACATTAATTTTGCGCTAATATTCGAATAGGTTTATGCATAACACTTTTAAGGCGATAAGTTTATCCTATAAAGAGGCTCCCCTGGAGATTAGGGAACAAGTAGCATTATCCGAAGATCAATGCAAAAAACTTTTAAAGTATTTTAAAGAGTTTACCAATGTTCAGGATGCCCTAATTCTTTCTACCTGTAACCGAACTGAAATATATTATTCTTCCGAGGAAGATTTGAGCAAATCTCTTTTGGGTATTTTGAGTATCGAAAAGGAATGGTCTGATTCCTTAAAATATAAAAAATACTTCACTTTTTACAATGATCACCAACAAGCTGTTGATCATCTTTTTCGCGTTGCTATTGGTTTGGAAGCTCAGGTTGTGGGAGATTTACAGATTTCTAATCAGGTAAAACGAGCCTATCAAGCCAGCGCTGATGAACAAATGGCTGGGCCTTTGCTTCACCGTTTAATGCATACTATTTTCTTTACCAATAAGCGAACTGTCCAAGAAACTGCATTTAGAGACGGGGCGGCTTCTGTTTCCTATGCTGCTACTGAATTGGTTGAAGAATTGACCTCTGAAATAATTAACCCTAGGATATTGGTCATTGGAGTGGGGGAAATTGGTGCTGATGTTTGTCGAAATTTCATTGGACAAACCGACAAGGAAGTTTACATCACTAATCGGACCTTTTCAAAAGCCGAATCTTTGGCCGCAGAATGTGGTCTCAAAACCATTCCATTTGAGCAGACTTTTGAGGTAATGAAGGATTTTGATGTGATCATAAGTTCGGTTGCTGCTGAACAGCCATTTATTACAAAATCTTTCGTAGAATCTATGGAGATTCTTAGCTTTAAGTATTTTATAGACCTTTCGGTACCAAGGAGTATTGAAACGTCTATAGAAGATATTCCAGGTGCTTTGGTTTATAATGTGGATAATATTCGAAATAAGGCTTCTCAGGCTTTGGAGAAAAGAATAGCTGCCATTCCACAGGTAGAAAAAATTATAGAGGAGTCTAAGGAAGAATTCCAGGAGTGGACTAAGGAGATGATTGTTTCGCCGACCATTAAGAAATTGAAAAATGCTTTAGAGCAAATTCGTCTTGATGAAATAAAACGATACACCAAAAACCTGAATAGGGAAGAAACTGCCAAAGTGGAAAAAATAACTAAGAACATGATGCAGAAAGTAATCAAGCTTCCGGTTTTGCAGTTGAAAGCGGCTTGTAAAAGAGGGGAGGCGGATACTCTAGTGGATGTTCTAAATGATCTATTTGACCTGGAAAAAGCTAAAGAAAAGGTTTAGAAATATTTTATAAATAATTTCGAGAAGGGATAAACAAGAAGAAGTATGTTTATCCCTTTTCTTTTTTATAATAGATGTGGGTATTAACTTTTTACTATTTGTTTTCTTTGTGGATTCTTAATAAAAATGGTCAGGAAATAAAGTTGGAGGTTATTTCAGGCCATTTAAATTAGTTGTAGTAAATTATTTTTGTTGCAGCGGGATTTAAACATGCTCTTAAGAACATGTCGCTAATTTTGGCACCTTCACAAATTCTTTTAAGGTTTCTATTAATACTTGTCTACATTTTTGGAGGTAAACATGGGTTACATTGTTTATGAATGTGAATATTTGTTGTTTCCTCCTCCTTATTTACTTCAAATTGGGCATAGGGCTTTAAAAGCCAATTCTTGCAAGCTCTATTTTCAATTTTTAAAGGATCCAATTTCATTTTATCATCCAAATAGATATAATAAACTCCTGCTGGTCCTTCAAAATAAAATACCCCATCAAAGTTAGTTTGGAAGCTCATGGATTCTCCCTGTCTTTTATTATTGTTAAATACATGTAGCTTTTGATTAACATATTTTCTGCTCTTTGTTTTTTTCTCCAGGAGGTCCTCAGGAGGAAGTGCTCCCCCGCAATAGTCGGAAGAATAAGTCACGATTACCTTTACGGAACTATTTTTACTATTTTGTTTGTCCATTCCTTTTGAATTAACACATCCCCATAGGAAAATAGTGCTGAGTAAACAGCCGACAAATGCCATTTTACTCCACTTTGAGGTTTTAACAATATCCATAATTCTATATTGACTAAAAAGTTTTGTTTTTAATACTTTTACAAGTATGCTATTGGTATTAGCACTTTATAAATATTAAAAGTGCATTTAACTAAAAAGGAAAATAGACTCATGTTTGAGTCTATTTTTCCAAAATTTACAATTTTTTTTAAAGAACTTATTTTAAATGACCACTCTTATATTGATTAATTAAGGACAATTTTTTTCAACACCTTTTGGTCTCCTTTTTCAAGCTCAAGTATGTAAATGCCTTTTCTCAGTTGGGATAGGTCCAAAGATAAGGTTTCCTCATTATGATACTGCACTTCCCTTTGATAAACTACTTTTCCATTTAAGGCGTGCACTGTTAGTAATAGGTTTCCTTTAAAAGAGTTTCCTAGGCTTAGGTTAATTGGGCCTTCTGAAGGGATTGGATATATGGAAACATTATTTTTTAGTTCTTCTTCCATACCCAAAAATGTTGGAATATCAGGAATTACTTCAAAGTTATCTATATACCAACCCCAACCAGTAGTATAAGCATCGGAATTCAGTCGAAATCTTAATAAAACTTTTTCTCCGATCTCAAAGCTATCTCCTAAAGGAATTGTATGTTTTACCAATAATTCTTCCGCTGTCAAATTTTCAGATTCTATCAAAAAGTCCAGTTCGTATTCCCCTAGGTAATTATATTCATAGAGCCATTTCCATAAACCATCCTCTCCCTGTAGGTTTGCATCGTAACCTTTTAGAGTGGTCCAATTGATTAAGTCTGTACTAGCTTCTACCGTTACATAATCCCAAAATTCTTCTTCTCCAAAAGAGACACCTTCTTCTCCTGGTTCCACTAATGCAAGATCTTGAAACTCCAAGAACGTATTTTCTGAGCTGATCTCAATAGGAATTGTTAGGGTGGCTGAATAATTTGCATTATCCACATAAGGATGTTCGGTATGCAAACCTACACTTTCAAAAATGTCTGTGGTGGTTATCTCAAAACCCGACAAAAAGAAATCATCATTTTTCACATCCTCGAAATTATTACTATATTCTTGTTGAGCTTCCTGAATCTTTAGCAACTGCATTTCATTTATTAAACTCTTATAAGGGACTTCATCTTTATAGCTAATAAGGTTAAGGCTGAGTTCTGCGGTTTCTACCTCAATTTCTTGATCGATAATGATTGCTTCTGAATTAGCCTCAATTTTTGTTAATTTTAGATCCCCATTAAAGACTACAGTACTGTCGTAGGCAGATAGTAAATTAGCAACAAAATTAATCTTGAAGTTTGTGTCCCATAATTGTTTTACATCATCTATCCTTGGTGCCTGTACCACTGTTGGTGTAGGAGCGTTAAGTAGATCCGGAACGGTAGCAGTCCAAATGCCTCTTCCATGAGTGGCAATAATCACCTCATCGTCTTGAATTTTCATATCCCAAACAGATACAGCAGGAAATTCTTCAATTCTGGCCCAGTTTTTCCCGTCGTCAGTGGATTCAAAAATTCCTATTTCTGTACCTGCCCAAATGATATCGGTATTATGAGGCATTACCAAAACTGAATAAGTGGCGACATCAGGGAAGCCTTGGCTATTACTGGTAGGATCAAAACCACTTATATCTTCCCAGGTTTGGCCTAAATCTTTGGTACGTAATATTTTTCCTGAATTAGCTACCGAGAACAAAACAAAAGCAGTTTTTTCATCCAAAGGATGAGTATAAATACCAGATAAAGAGGCAAAAATATCTATATTTTTAGGGTTAGGTACCGGATTAAAGCTGAGCCCCCCGTCTTTAGAAATTTGTAGATTATAAACTCCCTCTGCCATACCTGAGCCGGCCCAAACAATCTGGGGGTTAGCGGAAGAAACGGCCAAATCTCCCCTTGTACCATTATACAATTCTGAAATTGGGGTTAAATGCCATTCCCGGCCAAAATCATCACTACGCCATATCCCTTGGGCTCCCATTACATAAACTAAGTCTGGGGCTAATTTTGCATTGGCAATTCTAGTAATGAAAGGAGCATTTCCAGAACCAGTGTCTGTCATTCCATCAGTAGCACTTTCAATGTTATCTCCATTTAACCTTCTCAATCCATTATATTGAGAACCTCCAATGATCTGAGTAGGGTCAGTAGGATGCCATACGACCTCAAAACCATCTCCACCAAATAGTTCAACGTATGGACTACTGAAATCAGCATTTTGGTTTTCTTCCAGGTTAAGAAATCTAGGAAGAAATGCCCAAGTTCCGTTATCTTGAGTTCCACCGGCATAATGTTGACTTCCCGGTGCCTTGTCTGCTCCATAGAACTGAGCCGTATTATAACTTAAGCCACTCATGGTCCAGGATTCGTTTTCATAGCCCGGGTTTTCACTCATATCAGAAAGATAAATTCCTCCATCATTGGTGTTAATAATTTGAAACTCTCCCTCATTATCTCCTTTTATGGCAGTAAAAGAATGTTGGTCTGGGTGTTGAGGATATCCAAACCAATAACTGTTTCTAAATCGATCATCTCCTGGGGCATCGCCATAACTGTCCACTAAGTATTGAATTTCTCTGATTTGGACATTTAAAGTAGTAGCAAGAATTTCTATTTTAGATTCAGGCAACTTGGCGGGGTCCCAACTAATTCCTTCTGGTTGCTTTAGCCAAAGGTTAAATATTGGAGCTATATCTATACCTCCATCTATAGCAATTTCAGCATCAGGGGCATTAGGATCGTAATCTGCAGCATGTACAAACAGATATTCCCGGCTGGTATCAAAATCATCGGTAAGCGAAAAGCTGCCATCCTGTTGCTGGTCTCTAAAAGAAATAGCTAACTGACGATTATTAGTTATATCCCAGGCTTCAAGGGGAATTTCTATATAATCTTGATAAGTGTAATCTGAAGAAGGAACTCCTGAAGTTGCACCTTGTGGTACCGTAAATCTATGAGCTTTTTGACTTAATCCTTCGCCGAATCTTATTTCCACGCTAATTGGTGTTTCTGTTCCCTCATAAAAACGAATCTCCTGGTCCAAAAAGGAGGAAGTAGTTTCAGATAAAAGTCCTTGAAAAGAATTTTTTGTAGAAGTATCATCAGTCAAGCTGATTTTCATAATATTTACTCCCCCTACATAAACTATTTTTTCATCATAGGGATGCACCATTACCGCATTATCATACCATCCCTGTCCACCTAGAGAGAAATAATCGGAATCTCCTTCTTTTGGAAGGGTTAATTTCCAGGTTTCTGCTCCATCATTTGAATAATAAAGTTCTCCTTCTTCATTGTCAATGGAGGCATATAAAACTGAAGGATTGGTTTCTGAAATACCAATTTCAATTCTTCCACTATTAGGAAAGCCTGTTGAAGGTAAATTCCAGTTCTCCCCAGCGTCGGTAGATTTAATTACTCCATAACCTTCCACCGCGGCATATTGGAAGTTAAAATTGGTAGGATCGGCAATAATTTGTTTTACACCATAAGAGTTATCAAAGACCTTTTTCCAGGAAGCTCCTCCATCAATACTCTTAAATATCCCACTTTTCTCAAAATCACCCGAAGTGGCTGCTGCCAGTACGATATCTTCATTGTTAGGGTCCACAATGATCCGGTTGATATGTTGAAAATCTTCCTCATTGGTAGTGCTACTAAGTTGTGTCCAAGTATTGCCACGATCTTCTGTTTTATACATTCCATCCCCTGAAATGGTACCTGTGGCACCAGCAACTCCTCTCTCCCCTGTTCCTGCGTAGATTACATCAGGATTGGAGGCCGCCATGGCCAAAGAAGAGATAGCAATGTTTGGTAAATTACTTTCTTTGGTTAGTTCAATCCAGGATTGTCCTGCATCTTCTGTTTTCCATATTCCGCCCCCAACAGAACCTGCATACCAAGTTTTATGAGTGGCATCGTCTGGGTCTACTATTAAGGCTCTTGTTCGTCCTGGGACATTGCTTGGTCCCCGTTCTGTCCAAATTATTTCAGTACCTTCACCATTTATATTGCTTAGGCCAATTAATTTTTCATCTCCCCTGCTTATTTTTCCTACAGATTTAACTGGGGCCTTTTTTAAAGCTTTGCCTAAATAGTTTGTGGGATAATTTGGGTTTTCCTCTCCTATGGCTGTTCTTATCAGCCTGTGATATTCTCCAAATTCATCTGGGTTATCGTATTTAGGGTTAT
>NZ_SMMB01000991.1 GCF_009711365.1 Xanthovirga aplysinae
ATTTTTTTATTGATTGTTGGTTACCATTATATTTTCTCCCCACCTCACTTACCACTACCAATATTCAACAAATCATCTAGCCAGGTATTTGGGCCCTCAAAATTTTATCGTATCCCTCAATTATTTTTCTAAGGCCCTCCGTTTCCTTAGATGGAGTCATTTTTAGCTCTATTTTGGAAATACACCTCTGGTCTCTTCTCTGCTCACCCGTTTCCTCTTTGTGATGATTTTTTTGAGGAAAGGAAACCATCAATTCGTTATTCTCCAAGGCAAACTCCAGTTCGGTCACTACCTTAACCTCATCAATGGAAGTTAATGAAACTGGAACCAATGAGATTAGGGGAACATGGACATCATGAACGCTGTGCCCCCCTTTTGTTTCCTTTGGAAATTGTAAGGTGACCATTTTGGGTTTTAAGCAGGTGTTTTGGGATGTTGAAAAGCCTTCCCCCTTAATAGCATTGGCCACATCCAGAACAGCATTAGCAGCTTTTTCCAAAGAAACCGGATCCGGTTCGCTATTATCTTTGAGTTTATCTGTAGCTTCCTTCGCTTTTTGAAGTTTAATTTCTAAGTTATCTGAGCTTTTACTTTCTTCGAAGTATTGACCAACGATGTCCTGATTTTTGGATGCCAGCCCATCACAGGCAGCCATGGCCGCCTGGTGAAAGGCCTCTAAAAGACTTTCAAAACTTATCATGCTTGTAGGTTTTAAAGTTGACTATATTTTGTACCTGTTAATTATTACCTTGCAACTGATTAAATTTGTGCAAAGCACTTTCCACTTGTTTCTTATCTTCATTTGCAAGACTAATAACTGACCGACAGCCAGAACAAGAAAACGACTGACCCTTGAGCAATAATTGTGGATCAAACAAAATTTTCTTTCCACATGCTGGGCATGACAATTCATTCATAACAACATTTTATTTTTAAGGGAGTCGGAACAATTAAGCCCCAACTCCCAAAACATTTCATTTTTCAAATACTATTTTATATCTTAAAAAGGCGATAAAAACATAAGTAGCTTAACTGCCACCATTTTCAGTAGGCATTATCGTTGGTTGAATACTTTTAGTTAAAGCATCCAAAACAACTCCTACACCATCAGGTAAAGGCAATTGCCCGGCATGCACCTTTACTGAATATTGTGCACTATTGCTTTTTTGATAATGGGAGTTGTATGAGGAACTGCTACTAGAATCATGACTAATAGAACCCCTAACAGTGGCAGAAAACGGTCCCCATCCCACTTTAGCTTCCAAGCTTGCCTGAGCAGCTGTACTGGTAGCGCTTTCTTCTGATCTTTCATCAGAAAAGCTTGATTTCACCTCCATATCAAAGGATATATCTACATTATCCACAGCTAAAGAATTCATAGGAATAATGGTCATTAGGGGTAAGTCAAAGGTTGTATCCACAGTAGTAATGGTAGGGTCACCCCCGGGATCACTGGATGGATTGATCACTCCCTGGGTCAACAGCATTTTGATCATTACTGGTTTATAGGTGGCATCATCATCGGAACCTTCTTTTTGAAAACAAGTATCCATGATAAACTTGGTTTGTGTAGCAGCCATTTGATTGTTGGCTGATGCGGCAGCAATTAATGGTCCTCCGATAAGATCTCCCATTGGCAGCCCTGTGAATTGCTGCGCCATTGAAACTAATTCTGGCATAAACTTTAAAATTAAATGTTAAACAATTGATAAAAATGCAATTTGGAATCACCACATTGGCTCCCAAGTGCAGAACATACATGGGAAAAACAACTATTTATCAATGGAGTATGCTAGCTCGACAATTACTATTAGGACTATGTTTTAACAGTCTATTTTAACTTTACTCTCTATGAACGGTATAGGCATTATCCATGTACAAAATTTAAGAAGGTTGGTATTAGGTTATACTTTTATTTGCAACTTTTTCCTTCCTTTTCCCAAAGTAATACCTACGGCAATAAGGTTTCGGCTAACCTAATGGTACGAGCCTTTCCTGAGTCAGAAATGATGTCTACCCTTGTTGACAAGGGAACTGAATCGTACCCAACATCTAGTCCAAAGGTTCTTGCCTCCGAGCTTTTGGGTTCAATACCTCTCAATATCTTAGGATTCCCCACCCTATCATTAGTTTGGTTAACCACATAATCTATAGTATTTTTAGCTCCCTTTGGTAAATTTTCAAATTCCACAGTGCTTCCTCCTTTAATTGTGGCTGTTCTTACTTCCAGGCCATCAAATTCTTTTTTAAAACTCTCATAATAAATCTGCCTGGCGATTTCTAGGGTTTTTCCTGACACAGCCCCGTCATCCACAATAACGATTTTTGGTGAATGCCCGTCCTGAGTTTGTCGTAATAACTCTTCTCTTATATATGCCAGCTCTTCCTTTCTGAATTTCTGGCTATCCTCAATCCCATCAAAGAGTGCCCTAGAAGACTCTTTCACTGCCTGCGGGCGAGTATACCAAAGGGTAGGACGATTACCTTTTAACACACCCAATGCACCAGCCAATTTATTTGCTGCATGCGCTCCCCCTGTCGGCAGCCCAACTAATAAATCAGGCACAAAATCAGAATCGTTAAGGACGGCAGCGAGCATCATGGCCCCCGGATCAAAGGGTGTTTTGAAATCTTCCCGAGCTTTAGGCTTCACATCCTTAGGACCAGCAATTACATCAAAATCAATGGTGAGTAATAGGCCACATGCTTTTTGATAGCTAGCCATTGCAGAGTTGTAATCCCGTTTTACTGTTCCGTAAAAAAAGGCCTCATTTATAAGAGCAGCACATCCTGCCACCCTTTTTTTATAGGTAAACAAGGGTTCAAGTGAAGCACTGGCAGGAATACGTAATACGGCATCACTAGTCCACTGTGAGAGGGCGTCCAGTAAATAACGAAACTCACTTGCTTCATTAATAGAAGTCTTAATGGCGAACTCCTTCATCTTTTTTACCATAGTTGCCTTGTCAGGCAGTTCTTGAGGGGAGCCTTTAGCAAAAGAACTATCCAACCCGAGTAATATTTCCTGTTTCACACTTTCTCTATCCAATCTCATTCGTAAATCTTCCAATTGCTTTTCAACATCCTCATAATCATCAGCACTCAAATCAAGCCCACTGATTTGTTTTAATTTCTCTTCAATATCGACTAATTCTTCAGCCTTTTTTGCTGCCAGGTAGTCTTCATTACCCTCATATATTTTATTAAAATCATCGAGCATATCTTTCACATTTTTTTGAAGACTGATAAGCTGTTCCTCCTTGGAGGAATAAAACCAGTTGGTTAAGCGTCCAAAACCTAAAAAACGTGAAAAAGTAAGCCCTTCCCTGGGGGAAGTGTTAACTCCTTGACCAGAACCTTGACTCGAAGAGGCTATGGACGCCCCATTCGAGGTAGTGGTTAATTCGGGACTTTCCACTCCAATGCTCCCATCTTTTGTCTCATCTCTAAAGTTTACCTTTCCGTCTATGGAATCACGTCTTGTTTTTCCTTTTCTTATTCTTAATGACATAATTGTGAATTGGTTAATAATTAAAATCTCTCTCTTTAATACCCCTGGGAGGATTATGTATTGACATTATGGGGCTGCAGAAGCGGTGGTGAAGAACGTTTCAAACTTTCTCAGAAGGCCCATTTTCTTTCAGCTTTATTTCTGAACAGTCTATAACTATATTTACAGGCAATACCAATGGACTTTAACCAAGTGGGAATGTGCAGGACTATGGTGGATTGATCTTTTTCACCCCCTTTATTATTTAGCCTTATCTTTATCAATTCAAGAAATTAAGCATTGGCCCATTCATTGACAGGGGCTTCTACCAAAAGGGCTTGTGCTTCAAAAGGAATGGGTTAAAATTTAAGAGGAATCCAGTTCACATAAGAAGCCCTATGTAAGAGTCTCCTAGGAACATTGTTGTTGGCTTATACTTCCCTAAAGTCCACAGCTCTTTGATTATTTGAGGCAGCAAACCAATAAGCAACCACTACTTTAAAAAAATGTCCTACAAGTTTTTCTAATGAGGAACAGGATAATTTCCAAAGAGAATACGGCTTCGCCAACTCAGTCACTTCCACTGTTTTTTGATCATAATTAATTCTAAATGATGGCTTAATTCGAAATTTGTCCATTACAAATATATAGGGTGGAATGCCTTCTGAGCGGATACAGGCCAGAGTCAAATTGTGGACTAGACATGGACATATCCATTTTTTTATTGCAAAAGAGGAATAATTTGGGAAAGGAGAAATTTTAATTAATGGTCTATTAATAGGGGCAGGTGGGGCTCCGAATTTAAGCAACGAAAATTTGCCAACTGCAACCCTCTTTCCCATTACTCTCAAAGTGTGTCGAAAAAACTTCGAAGAAACTCATAAAAATCGTTTCCTTTTTGAATTCCCAACTTATCCTTAAGCCTGGTTTTCCTTTTCCTAAAGGATTCATCACTCATATTGAAACGATTAGCAATGGTTTGATTACCTTCTTTTAACAAAATGCAGGAACAAATCAACAGATCATCCTTGGTCAAAACGGGAAAGAATTGATTAAGCTTTTCGAGAAATCCCGGGAATACACTATCCACTTCTTCTGAAATCAAATTCTTATTACTAAGTTTTTCCCTCTCTTTCTCGTATTCATTTAAAAGGTCATAAAGCTTATTTTTATGTAGAGGCGTTTTAGCTATCATTTCCTCAATTTTGCCTTTGAAGCTGTGTATCATAGTTTCGTAGGCCAACACTTTAGTATTTCGATATTCTTCCTCCTTTTCTTTCTGTTGTATACTATGTCTGTACCTTTTGTCTTCAATTAAGGCCTTTCTTATGCGATTTATGATTTCAATTTTATGCTGATGAATGGGCTTACAGATGTAGTCGTTGGCACCTAACTTAAAGGCATAAGCCAAATCTTCAGCCTCTGTATAAACCCCAGTAATGATAATAAAGGGCAGATCACTGTAAGATTTATTATTCAAAATTCCCCTTCTGATTCTTTGTAAAAGTTCAATTCCATTGATTTCCGGAAGATGCCAATCAGCAATTATCAGGGAAATAGGTAATTCCTCCAAAAGTTCCAAAGCCATTGGTGCCGTGCTTGCCACAATCACATCATAACCAGCCACACTAATACATTCTTCAAGTGCCAGACGGGCTTTATGTTCATCATCGATCACTAAAATTGATTCTTTATTTTTCATCTGTGTCATTTATTAATTGACTAAATCTTTCTTCATTGCAATACTCCACGGCTTGAATTAAATGCTTTTTAAATACCTTTAGGGCAGGAGAATCTTCCTCATGAAGAGAAGCCAACACCCCTCTTACTTTCGAAGCCTGGTGTACTTTTAGTCCCTTGAGTTCTTTCAATACATTTTGAATTATTATTTTGTCCTTATCAGAAAGCTTGGAAGGCTTTGAAATACCCGTTTGAAACCCAAATCTGGAAGAAGAGGTCAATGTTTCCTCTTCAATGGCTTTATAAGGATATGAAATGATGAAGCAACTTCCTTTTCCCAATTCGGAATGTACTTCAATGGTTCCACCTTGAGCCTCTACGGCAATTTTACAAAAACTTAGTCCCAGCCCTTGTGAATATTGGTTTACCTTTGAAGAAACCTGATAATACTTATTAAAAATTTTTGCTTGCTGGCTCTCTGTCATCCCAATACCTTTATCTTTTATATGTATCTTTATTATACCTTCATTCGTTAATAATCCGTCGACTTGAATAAGGCCCCCATCAGGGGAGAATTTAATCGCGTTCAAAAGAAGGTTATAAAAGACCCTTTGATTAAAGTTTTTATCAACATGTATTAAAACCTCCGGAAGATTAAATTCTAACCTTATATTTTTTTGAGCCCTTTTCAAATCGATTAAACCAGCAGTTCGATTAACTTCTTCTTTCAAAGAATACCAATCAACCTGAATAGTAATTTTTTTCCCTTTTTGTCGATGAATGAACACCAAGTCTTGAATTAAATAGAGCATTTCTTCTAAAAGGTATTTGACTTTAGGTAATCTTGCCACTTCACTAGAATAAAGGCTATCAACAAGGGCGGTAAGGTCGTGGGTAGCATAATTCGTTAACTCCTTTCTATTATCTGACTCCTCACTTAGTTTTTTAAAATTTTTACTCCAAAATGTAATATCACTCTTCAGTTTTTCATTTTCACATAGGACTGCCTCATAGGATTGAGTCAATAATTGCTTACTACAGTATAACCGGGTAAATAGGGCAAGCAAAAGAAAAATAACAAGGCATAATACAAGTGTCAGATTTGAAAATGGTTTTAAAAAACTT
>NZ_SMMB01000063.1 GCF_009711365.1 Xanthovirga aplysinae
ATCGTTAAACAATAGCTTGTGGATTTTTTTAGCTCCCCAACGAGGGTATTTTGCTTTTAGATTTAAGATTTTTTGTTGGACTTCTTCCTTTGTTTGATTTGGATGATTCCTAGGAGCTTTGGATTCGTCTCTTAACCCTTCAATACCCCTTGATTCATATCGCCTAATCAATTTATAGGCTGTAGGGCGTGAGATTTCAAAAGCTTTACATAGCTCGGTGACCGTGTATTTTCCACAGAGCCATTCACAGATAAATTCTACTTTTT
>NZ_SMMB01000041.1 GCF_009711365.1 Xanthovirga aplysinae
TAGAATTTGGGTGAAAGTGGTTGATAATAGTGGGAATTCCTTTGAAAAAGGGTTTGATATCCTTGTTTTGGATATGAACGATCTTCCCGAAGATATACATTTCAGCAATAATTCTCTAGAGGAAAATAGTGAGGTGGGGACTGTGATTGGCTATTTTAGTGTGGATGATGAGGACACAAATGACCTACATACCTATAGTTTGGTAGCTAACGTAACATCAAATGATAACGACTATTTTCAAAT
>NZ_SMMB01000691.1 GCF_009711365.1 Xanthovirga aplysinae
GTTTTTTTTCTTGTTTTTATTGGGGAGACTAATTCTCAGAATCAGGTACACAAATCTACACTTAGTGGATATGTAAAAGAAAAGGGAAGTGGGGAATTGCTCCCAGGTGTAACCGTTTATATTCCTTCTTTACAGACGGGTACAAGTACAAATGCTTATGGTTTCTATTCTCTTACTATTCCCAAGGGTCAGTATGAAGTGATTTTTTCTTTTGTGGGATATGAAGCCCTTATAACAAAGCTAAACTTGGTGAATAATCAGGAATTTAGCCTTGGTTTGGATCCTGCTCAGTTAAAGTTGGAGGAAGTAGAAATAATTGCTGAACAGCAGGAGAAAATTAGTGAGCAGGCCCAAATGAGTCTTGTCAAGGTCCCGGTTCAGCAACTCAAAGATATTCCTGCATTTTTAGGGGAAAAGGATGTTTTAAAAGTCCTTCAACTAATGCCGGGAATTCAGTCCGGAAATGAGGGTAGTAGTGGTTTATATGTTAGAGGAGGTGGGCCGGACCAAAATCTATTGATTTTGGATGATGCCATTGTTTATAATGCCAACCACTTATTCGGCTTTTTTTCGGTTTTTAATGGAGATGCCTTAAAAAGTGTGGAAATGTACAAGGGAGGTTTTCCAGCCCGTTTTGGTGGGAGGCTTTCTTCTGTTGTAAAAATGGACATGAAAGAGGGGCATAAGGAAGAATATCATGGGAAGGCTGCCATTGGAATAGTTTCCGCCAATGGGGTGTTTGAAGGCCCCATAGTGAAGAATAAATCCTCTTTTTTACTTTCTGGCCGCCGGACGTATATCGATTTGTTGGCTAGACCATTTATGTCTGCTGATGAAAAAGCGGGATATTATTTTTATGACTTAAATGCTAAGCTGAATTATGAGTTTAGTCCCAGAGATAAACTCTATCTTAGTGGCTATTTTGGACGTGACCAAGCCATGGTTAAATATTTTTTAAAATGGAGCACAGAAGCCGAACTTTATTGGGGTAATGCTACTGGGACGTTAAGGTGGAATCATTTGTTTAATAATAAATTATTCGCAAATACCGCCCTTATCTTTAGTGATTATGAGTTTGAAATAGATGTAAATGGCAAGCATTTTTCTGATGATTTTAAATTGGAGTATAAATCCGGAATTCGAAATTATACCCTTAAGATTGACCTTGACTATCTGCCCAATCCCTATCATCATATAAGAGCCGGGACCCAAATTACTCTTCATCAATTTACTCCCACCGCCTTTGTAGTGGAGGATAAACTTATTGATAAACTGGTTAATGAAAAAAAAGTTTACCAATCTTTTGAAACTGGGTTCTATATAGAAGACAACCTCAGGCTTTTCAAAAAACTCAATATAGATGTAGGGATGAGGCTAAGTCATTTTATATATGAAAATAAGCAATATGTAAAGGCTGAACCCAGGTTTTCTGCTGCTTATCAATTGAAGCCAAACCTAGCGGCCAAAGCTTCCTTTGCTTCCATGAATCAATACATCCATTTGTTGAGTAATTCTGGAGTTGGACTTCCTACTGACCTTTGGGTATCTTCTACCGATAAAGTTAAACCACAATCTTCGCATCAAATTGCTTGGGGATTAGCCTGGGATTTTCCTGAGAGAAATTTCGCTGTGACATTGGAAAGCTATTACAAAAGGTCTCAGAATGTGATCGCCTACAAGGAGGGAGCAACCTTTCTTTTGGTAAACGACGATCCTGCAAAAGTGAAACCTGTAGAGTGGCAGCAAAATATTACCTCCGGTAGTGGTACCTATTATGGAGCGGAATTGCTTTTACAAAGAAAATTTGGTCGATTGTCAGGTTGGGTGGGATATACTTTATCCTGGGCCAAATTACATTTTGCTGACTTGAACCATGGAGAACCTTTTTTTGCTAAAAACGATCGCCGACATGACATCTCTATTGTGGGTATTTATAAGCTTAAAAAGAACATTACCCTATCCCTCAGTTGGGTTTACGGAAGTGGAAATAATTATACGTTGGGAAAAAGGGATTATTTCGCATTGACACACCAACTAATCCCCGATTTTAGATGGGGCCGCACTGATTTTCCAAAAAGCGAATGGATAATTGATTATGAGGAAAAGAATAATTTTAGAGCTGAAGCTTATCATCGATTGGATGTTAACATACAGTTTTCCAAAAAGAAAAAACGGTGGACCAGAATTTGGGAGTTTGGGATATACAATGTTTATAATCGGAGAAATCCTTTCTTTTACATGCAGAGTTTCAAAGAGGAAGATGGGAATTTAGTTGGGGTTTTGGAAAAAGTAACCCTCTTTCCTTTCCTTCCTTCCGTGAATTACCGAATTGAATTTTAATTAAAAGGCAAAGTTTACTGATCCCATGAAAAGAAATTCAATGTTTCGAAAAGTGCAGCTTAGGAACTTCCTTTTTTTTCTAATTCTTCCTTGCTTTCAGGCCTGCAATCTTAGTTTTGTTGAAGAGGTAGAGACCGACCGTTTGGATACGGATATTAAAAAGCTTGTGGTTCTTTCCTTTATTTCTCCACAGGACTCGATGATTAGGGTGCATGTAAGTTTGAGCGATCCTTCCCTAGGAGTTCTTCCCGTGAATTATTTTGACAGAAAACCTGGTGTTTTAAAAGGTGCCACTGTGATCATAAGTAATGGGCAACAACAGGGCTCTCTTTCTTATATGGAAATTGATGATGAATCTGAAATTGAGAAGTATCCGGGAGGGGGATATTACGGTATCCCTTTTAGGGATTTTCCGATTGAGGCAGGAAAAACTTATTATTTAACGGTTTCCTCCCCTCAAGCAAAAACCGTAACAGCTTTCTGCACGGTTCCTTTTGAACCTCCGGTATTGGAAATAGAGGTATTTAAATATGACGATGGCCATAATTTCAGGAAGAAACTTGGGGTGGAAAGTAGGTGGCAGTCAAAGAGCTCATATACTTCTTATTATTCCTACCAAATTGTAAGTAAGCATTCCATGGAATATTATGGGGATTCAACTGGGAGCGTGAATATATACCAAAGGACTATTGTAAAGGAGTTTATTCGAGATGCTGAAGAAGAAAAAAAGCGTTTTACATACCGAACAGCGTTGGATTTCAGTGTATTTTATGAACAACATAGAGATTATGCCAGGGAGAAAAACGTGGTAGAAGTCTTTCTCTTAAATACGGATGAGTTGTACTACAAATATCACCAAAGTTTGGCCCATTATAAGGAAAATATATTTACGGAACCCTTCCAGGTACCCACAAATATAGAAGGTGGGTTAGGTGTTTTTTCCGCTTATAATATGCGAATGGTA
>NZ_SMMB01000957.1 GCF_009711365.1 Xanthovirga aplysinae
TATTTAAAACTCTTAAGGCCTCTTTTACACCTACCGGATTGCTTTCCACATACATTAAAGGATTAATGTCGTGTAATTGATGGGCAAACTTTCTGGCGGTATTATAGTCATTGTCCAAGGCTGCTTTCACCATTTTTTTAAATATTACTGGAAAGGAATTTGCCATAACAGAAATTACGCCAGAAGCTCCCAAAGCCATCAATGGAATGGTTAACATATCGTCCCCTGAAATCAGCAAAAAATCTTCTGGTTTTTTACGAGCAATTTCTAATGCCTGATCAATACTTCCAGAGGCTTCTTTTGTGCCAATAATATTGGGATGTTGAGCTAGTCGTAAAGTAGTCTGAGGACTGATATTGGAGGCTGTTCTTCCTGGTACATTGTATAAAACTACCGGGACAGGACTTTTATCTGCAATTTGTTGATAATGTTGAAAAATACCTTCCTGTGAAGGTTTATTGTAATAAGGGCTAACAGATAAAATAGCATCTACTCCAGAAAGATCGGTTTCACTTATAGTTTTTAAAACCTCAGCTGTATTATTCCCTCCTATTCCATACACAATGGGTAGGTTTTTGGGATTATTTTCTTTTACAAACTTTAATATATCTGCTTTTTCTTGTTTTGTGGTGGTCACCGATTCTCCTGTGGTCCCCTGTACTACAAAATAGTCCACTCCTTCGGCAGTGTGGGCAAGAAGTTTTTTTAATCCGTTAAAATCAACGTTTTCTTCAGCGTCAAACGGGGTAACAAGTGCTACTCCGGTTCCAAAAAATTTATGCTGCATCAGCTTATAAGTTATTGGTATAATAATACATTTGATCAATTAATTCAGACACCTCTTCTTTCTTTATTGCTAGCATTAGTTCATAAAAAGAGTCAAATGTTTCTGAATGACGGCCTACACGGCACTTTGCTTTGCTTTGAGCCATTAAGGAAGTTACCCAAGGGTTTTCTTCTAGGTCAATATGGTAAAGTAGATCAAATTCTTCATCAATAAATTTTTGTACATTTTCTGAGATCACTTTTCCAAAAAGTGAAAAATCCTCTTTGGTGTAATAATCAAAATCAAACCCATGATTTTCCCTTCCCTTGTCTACAAAGGAGAGGATACTTATGGTTTTACCATCCTTTTTAAGCTTTTTTACCAGATTTTTAATCTTGTCATGCTTGTCAAGGTCTATAGAACTGAAAAGAATACCTATTTTCTGGGTATCTTCGTATTTTTTGTAAGCCCGCTCTGCTTTTTTCTTCTTTGCAGATTTAATGCGGTATCGGATGGCAGTTTGTTTGATATCAATCATGAGCTAGCGGTTAATCATTTCTGTAAATTGTTCTTCTGAGATGATTTTCACCCCCAGCTTTTCAGCTTTTACTTTTTTTGCAGGGCCCATTTTATCTCCCGCAATCAGAAAATTTAGTTTTGAGGAAATAGAAGATAGCACTTTTCCTCCATTTTCCGTGATAGCTTCTTTTATTCCATCCCTGCTATAGGATTGAAAAACACCAGAGACAAGAAAAGTTGAACCCTCTAATTTATTGCTTTTTCGAATTTCTTCTTTTTCTTCTATTTCAAAATTCAAGCCTGCTTTCTTAAGTTCTTCTATGTAGTGTTTATTATCTTCACTCTCAAAAAAGTTATTTACACTCCAGGCTATTCTCTCTCCAATTTCAGGAACTGCCGTTAATTCAAGAAAAGACGCTTTTGCCAGGTTATCAATGTTTTTGAATTGTCGAGCTAGTTTTTCCGCCACTGTTCGTCCGACGTACCGTATTCCAATGGCAAAAAGAACATTTTCAAAAGGCATTTTTTTAGAGTCGCTAATACCTTTTAGTAACTTATTAGTTGATTGCTGTTTAAACCCTTCCAGTTGGAATACCTGATCAAAATTTAGTTTATAAAGATCAGCTGGTGTTTTAACGAGTTGGTTTTTGAAAAGTTGTTCAATGGTTTTCTCGCCCAGAGAATCAATGTTCATAGCCCTTCGTTGGATGAAATGCTCTATTCGTCCTTTAATTTGGGGAGGGCAGTTATTTTGATTAGGACAATAATGATTAGCCTCACCTGGTTTTCTTTCGAGCAAGGTGCCACATTCCGGGCAATTGGTGATGAATTCAAATGGGACACTGTCCTCTTTTCTTAAATCCAAATTGACACCAGTTACCTTTGGAATGATCTCTCCACCTTTTTCTACATACACCTGGTCTCCGATGCGAATATTTAGTCTTTTTATTTCATTAGCATTGTGCAAAGACGCTCTTTTTACTGTAGTACCTGCTAATTGTACGGGTTTTAAAAGGGCAACTGGAGTGACCGAACCGGTCCTTCCGACCTGAAATATCACATCTTTGAGTAGTGTTTGTGCACTTTCTGCTTTGTATTTGTAAGAAATAGCCCAACGTGGGCTTTTAGCCGTAGCCCCTAATCGATCTTGTTGACCATAACTGTTAACCTTTATGACAATTCCGTCGGTTTCTACAGGAAGAGTTTCTCTTTTGGTTTCCCATTCATTGATGTAGTCGAGTACCTCGGTAATGTCTTTGCATTTACGGTAGGTAGGAGAGATATTAAATCCAATCTGGTTGAGTTTTTCTAAAGCTTCCTGGTGCGACTGTATGGGCAGATTTTCGCCAAGCATCCCATAAAGGAAGCAATTGAGTCTACGTTGGGAAACAACAGTAGAATCTTGCATCTTTAGTGTCCCTGATGTAGCATTCCTTGGGTTTGCCAGTGGAGTTTCTCCAATATCTTCTCTTTCCAAATTGATACGTTGAAACTCTTTTTTGGCCATTAATACTTCTCCTCGGACTTCAAAGAGTGCAGGGAATTCCATGTTCTTTTTTAACCGCAGAGGAATAGTCCGAATGGTTCGAGCATTAGCAGTGATATTGTCACCTCTCATTCCATCTCCGCGTGTTACAGCTTGACTTAGTTGGCCGTTTTCATAAGTTAAACTGATGGCTACACCATCAAACTTTAATTCGCAGATGTAGTCATAAGTTTCTGATCCCAATAACTTGGCCACTCTTTTATCAAAATCAACCAAATCTTCTTTCGAATAGCTATTGGCTAGTGAAAGCATGGGATAGCGGTGTTCCACCGTTTCAAATACCTTTGTTATGGTTCCGCCCACACGTTGAGTGGGTGAATCAGGGGTACGAAATTGCGGGTATTTCTTTTCTAGAGCAATGAGTTTTTCCAGCAGCATGTCAAATTCATAATCTGAAATCTCTGAAATGCTCTGTTGGTAATATAGATCGTTATAATAGTTGATTTTTTCCCTTAATTCCTCAAGTTCTTTTTGTATTGCTTCTTCGGTACTCATAAATACAAGTTTCGATTTAATGGCTTGATTTAGGGGTTTACAGCCATATTCTGTTTTTGACCCAGTTTAGAAATTTATCTATTATAATCAATAGAAATTACTAGATATGATTTTTATAGTTTTCTAAAGCTTGAATTTCTTCCCTATTTTAATTCGTTTTTATTTTTATTTATGCCACTTTATTTTCACGGCGGAAATTTTATCCGTTTCTAATCGAACTTCATCCAATACTTCGAATTTATTTTTTTTATAGAAATTAATTGGTGAGGTATATCTTTCACCATTTTCTTTTTGATAGTGGTTTTGGTCAATAACCCAACCATTCAATTCAAAGTTAGTTTCTTTTGCATGATTCAATAGTTTTTTTCCAAACCCTCTTCTATGAAGTTTGGAATCAATAATCATAGCAAACCACCGTTCATTGTTTCTTTTGAAATCAAAATACCAGCCTTTTACAGATTCATTTTCATCAATCAATAAAATATGATGCTGCTCACCTAGGTTCGAGAGGTATTCTTCAAACTTTCTCAATTCAGCATGCTTTAAATTATTAGGATACTCCTTATTCCAAAGGTGATTGATTTCCTCTTTCTGTTTTTGATTTAATAATTTAGTTTTGTAAATCTTCATTCTTTCCCGGTCGAAGTGTTTAATAGTTTTAATGGTAAATTTTCGGTTTTTTTACTACGAAAAATGAGTTTACCCCAACTCCGGTAAAGTAAGTGAATTTAATTCTGGACAAAACTTTTTACATCGATTTCAAAAGTGTTCAAATGACTGGATGCAAAGCTAAGCAATTGAAAGTCTTGTTTCAATGTTCAACTTTAAAAACATGAACGGTGGAGTGGGAATGATGGGAGGCATCCTTAAAATACCATTTGTTCCTAAAAACGGATGACTTAATCTTTCAGAACCAACTGACTAATTTCAATACATAAAAAATACGAAGTGTAAAAAGCAAACATAAGATGGTAAAAATCTTTTTCTTGTCATTTTCTTAAATAAAAGGCCTGATTTTTTTTAAAATCAGGCCTTTTCCTAAAATATTTTTAGGTCGTTTTAGAAATTTATTAGAAGGTCATAGTCTTCATAACCTTTCCATTATCAGCGTCTTCTAAGACAATTTCTGAATTAGAAAAATAGCCAATATCAAGATCTTGGGTGATCTCATAGGTTTTTGTCATTCCAGCTCCGCCCAAAACATTGTTAACCCAAAGTGCCCAAAAGTGATGATCCTTATAGGTCGGGTTATAGTTTGTAGCAACATACCCTTCCAATGATACGGTATAAGTAACTCTCACTTTCATGGTTCCTCTACTTGCCGACAAAGTAGAAATTACAGATTGTCCAGGTTGTAATTCAACTGATACGCCTGAGGAAGAGCCTACAGTTGTTGTCAAACTTTCACTGCCTCCTTCCGTATCGGTTTCTTGATAAATTAAATTGGTTTCCCCTCCTCCTCCAGTGCCTAGAAAGGAGATATTATATTTAAATTTTTGTTCAAATCTAAAAAGGGTTTGGGTAGACCAATTGCTTTCCACCGTATTAGAAACTTGATCAGAAATTGCTGCATCAAATGTTGCTGGAATACTGCTATTGTTGGTAAACGTTTTGGTAGCTATTATAACCGGCTCAGAGGTGATGTCCTGAATTACGGCAGATTTTACGGTGAATTTGGTTTTTACCTCTTCCCAGCCATAGGTTTTGTACAAATCTCCCCAAGGGGTAGGGCTTGTCACAAAGACATCATTGGGTTTTTTTCCAAAATATTTTTCAACAGCATTTTTTAAATTGGCATCTTGAATATCGAATTGATCTCTTTCATTGCTATCAATTAAATGGAGTTCACTACCCGATGCTGTTACACTGGAACTAGACAAATCTGCACCAGCATCAATGCTAACATTTACGCCAGCAGCTAGGGTTGAAGCAAATGTGCCCACTTGATTATTTACCTGCTCTTCGGAAATTTCATTCAATACATCTTCTTGACAAGCCGAAAGGCTTAAAAGAAAGAAAATTGTGATTGTAAATGTTTTACGAATTTTAGTTTGCGATACTTTTTTCATGGTAAAAATGGTTTTGAGTTAAAAAATGAATAATTGAGATTTTTTTAGATCCTATTTTCCATTTTTAGCAAGTGGACTAAACAAAGGATCATACTCAATGGTATGGAATGGCGATACTTTCTCTGTCAATTAATTCACTTGTTAAGAGTAGTTTGTTTAATTCAGTTATAGTGTACCTTAACTAGTGTTGTGGAAATTGAATGACATTAAAAGAAACTCATTTGAGTATTTGTGATAATTACTTTCTTGCCGAATTGAAAAAGGAAATTCTTGGTAATAATGATTCTTCCCATTGGAGTTTTCCTTAAGGAAGAAATGTAGGTTTACGTAGTCAAAAAGTATTTGGATGATCTTTTTCCTTGAAGGTATTAATGCTGACATCATATTTTATTCCATTTAATGAAGACCT
>NZ_SMMB01000308.1 GCF_009711365.1 Xanthovirga aplysinae
TTTACCATAAAGGAAAGGGAGTACACCCGAATGGTGATTCAACGAAGTCATATCTATTTTCCTCTTTTTGAAAAATACATTGAAAAATACCAACTACCAGATGAAATAAAATTTTTGGCCATTATAGAATCAGGGCTTGTTCCTAATGCCCGTTCTAGAGTAGGGGCAGTAGGGCTTTGGCAATTTATGCCAACTACAGGAAGAGCATACAAATTACATCAGGATTGGTACATCGATGAAAGGATGGACCCGGATAAAGCAACGGAAGCGGCCTGTATATATCTGAAGCAGTTATATGGAATGTTCGGTGATTGGGAACTTGCCTTAGCTGCCTATAATTGTGGCCCCGGGAATGTACGTAAAGCAATTCGCAGATCTGGAAATAAGAAAAGCTTCTGGGAGGTCTATAATTATTTACCAAGAGAGACTCGCTCTTATGTACCTCAGTTAACCGCCATGGTATATGTAATGAATTATCTTCCTGAACATAATTTGTATGAAGAGGCAGAGGAATATATTTTGGCTTCCGATACCATTCATGTAAGTCAGTACCTTCACTTAAAAACCTTGGCCGAACAGATTGGCCTTTGTCCTGATGAGCTACAAGGTCTTAATCCTGCCATTCGAAGAGGGGCGATTCCAGATAAGGTTAAAAAATACCCACTAAGAATTCCAGTGGAAAAATATGATCAAGTGGTAGACAACCGTTTGGCTTTGTTTGAAGCTGCGGGATCTGTTGGAAAGAAAGAACTTGATTATTTGGCCAGAAACTCTATTGGAAGTACTTACGGTCGAGACAAGGTGGTGTATAAGGTTAGAAGAGGGGATGTATTGGGGAAAATTGCCAGGAAGTACAGAGTTCGAGTAGCGGATCTTCGAAAATGGAACAATATCCGTGGAAATATGATTCGAATAGGTCAACGATTGAGTATTTGGGTTAATCCTTCTGCTGCTCCACGCTATGGACAGGTAGCTTCGAACCGAAGTAAAAAGCCTGTTACCGAAAACATAAATGGCAAAAAGTACCATTATGTGCAGCCAGGAGATACTTTATGGGATATTGCTAAGAAGT
>NZ_SMMB01000160.1 GCF_009711365.1 Xanthovirga aplysinae
ATAAGTATCAATTTACCTTTTTATTCCTGCTAACTGTCTCTTCCTATTATGAAGTTTTAGGACAAACCACTCGTAAAGAGTTGATCCATCATTGGGGTGGTGACAATTTATTTGCCCCCGATGTTCCCAATGGTTGGCCCTATGGAGCATTCAATACCTTAATAGGAGATGATGTAGGAGAGAACCAGGTTGGTGGAGAGAGAAATACATTTTTGGGAGCTCATATTGGTGTTGTGAAGCGCTTTTCTGCCCATAATACCCTTATTGGGGCTGAGGTTGCTGGGGCAGGTAATAGTAGTGTGGAAATTAATAACAGCAATCATAATACCTTTTTGGGCTCAAGAAGTGGTTATAATGTAAGAGGGAGTAATAATGTGTTTTTGGGTTCTCATAGTGGATTTTCTAACACTGGAAACAATAATGTGTTTATTGGCCATAATGCCGGCTACAATGAAACCGGTAGTAATAAACTATATATCGACAATAGCAATACTTCAAGCCCTTTGATTTACGGAGATTTCGCATCT
>NZ_SMMB01000713.1 GCF_009711365.1 Xanthovirga aplysinae
TAAAACGGTAGGCAACAAAATGCAAGTGCATAAGGCTGGAAGCATGCTCGTGGAGACCACTATTCCAGACAACGACTGGCATCATTATGCCATTGTCTTTGCCAATACGGGAACCATTTATGTTGATGCTCAAATCGGAGAGGAATTTAATAATCCTGCTCCTACCAATTTGTCGGCTGCACCGGCAGGCAACGTATACCTCTTTGAGCTAAACTATGTCACAGGAAGCGAATACTGGCTGGATGAACTGAGGGTGTGGGACTGGAACCTGGAGGAAGCAAAAGCGAATTTGCCATGGTACAACAATGCCTATGTGGCAGGAGACGAAGACAAGCTATTGTTCAACTACCGCTTTGACATGCAGGACGATAAAAAAGTATTCAATATGACGGCCAGCAACAGAGGCGATAGCTACACGGGTGAAACCGACGGTACTTTGAACTGGGTGGTAAGCGAAGGCCAACAGATTAGCTTAGCGTACAAAAGCCTGACGAATGAAAATGGTGACTATACTATCCATGCCATTGACCATAAACAAAACACAGGAAACACTTTCGATGTGGTGCCTTTTAAGGCAATTCCTGGGTACCCTGACTTATTCCACAGATTTGATCCGGCAACTCATGCAATCAATCTGACATATCAAGCGGATGATAATGGAAAGTATCAAAAAGTACATGATATGATTGATATTTCACAGATGCCAATATCCGGAATGTTCTACTATCATGAGCCTAGTGAATCAAACCCAAGAATTCCAGCCCCTGAAGGAATTACCATGATGATTGATGGGGTACCACAAACTGAGGCCCAATTTTTAAGTGATCTCAATGGTAATTACCTCTTATATGCTGCCTTGGGGGATAAAGAATTTAAGGTAAGCAACCCCGAAATACGTTTTTATAGTACAGGTGCCCAATCTCTACATTTTGATGGAAACGAATCTTATGCCGCGGTAGCTAATATTCCTAATGCGAATGAAGGTATAGGAACCTGGACAGGATGGATAAAAAAATCAGATGCAAGCAATACCGACCAAACCATCCTAAATATTGGGGATGGCCTTGCTTTGGTACTAAACAGCAACCAAAACCTTGTGGTACAAGATTTGACTGGGAATAGTCAACTGATCAAAATAGAAGGCGCCTTAAATACAACCGATTGGGTATTTTTCGCACTTACCTATGATGGCAGCCAAGTAACTTTAAAAGCTGGAAACAGTGAGCAGGTGGTAGAGAATGCTGCTACATCTATTCCTGGCACTAAACTTTTATTAGGAATACAAGCAGAGGCTAACGCTGAAACAACAGCATTTACTGGTTACTTAGATCAATTAGAATACCGAAATGAAGCTTATGGCATCGATGAGATTGCTGATATTGAGGCTGGGCGTATTATTAACAAAGACGAGCAGTATTTACAATTGTCATACAGTTTTGCTGGACAAGATTCCACCTACAGGGCGATTAGCCGTGGTCCTAATGCTCATGAACGTGTAATGACATTACATGGAGCAAAGAAAACCCAGTTTACATCTCATAACTATCAAAAAGATTACCAAACAAACTACCTGCCTACCAATGTAGATGAAT
Source organism: Xanthovirga aplysinae (assembly GCF_009711365.1). Taxonomy (GTDB): domain Bacteria; phylum Bacteroidota; class Bacteroidia; order Cytophagales; family Cyclobacteriaceae; genus Xanthovirga; species Xanthovirga aplysinae. The sequence goes on from NZ_SMMB01000713.1 coordinate 1,593, forward strand.
CACTGGGAGCAAATGTGGAGGATGAATCTTATAGCACTACTGTACTTTCTCCTAAAACCAATTTGGATTTTGAAATTACAAACCGTTATGGTCTTACAGGCCACATCCAAACTCCTTGTGGTTACGGTGCAGGAGCATGGGAAGGAACGGTTGAAAGAACAGATTTGCCAAAAGGGTACACCTTCAAAAAAGATATTATCGCTACTAATTTTAATAATGATAACACAGTGTTCCACATTGACGGTTTGGTTCCAGGTTCTTATAAAGTAAAATTAATAAATCAGGAGAATGGAAGAGAACTTGAGAACTTCAATACAATCAAGATAGACTCTGCAAATTATGTTTATGATTTCGAATGGAAAAATCCTTTGGAAGGAGCAATGAAGGTATACGCTGCCTCCAGTTCCGGGGCTTATGATTCCTTGTTGGCACCCCTGTCCTGTACTAATGGAATTTATGAATTAGAAAGTGGTGTTTCTTATGAACTGGAGCTACAATCATTTGAAATGTATGGCAATGACCAGTGTATGATTGATAACATTGAATACACTGCCAGTGGGGATTTAGGAGCTAACGCTAGCTATACTGGAGAGATTACCTCAGAAGGAACCACAAGGATGCGTTTCACAGCAGGTACCCCAAATTACAGCGACCCAACCACTCCCCGAAAGTTCACTGTGACCCTAACACGTACAGGGGGCATCGTAGAACAATATAGTGCCAATTTAAATGCCTTTGTCACGGGTAGTGAAATGTCAAGTCCTAACTTTACCATTGTCAACCCGGATATCATGACTGTATTGCACGACCCTCCTGGGGATAACAGTACTATTACCCTGAATGAAGGTACCTCTATTAGTCATAAAACCAGCCATTCCTTGACTGGGGGTGCAGACGCTAACTTTGGAGTGGCTTTCGGAAATGAATTCAATAACTCCGTACTTATAGGTGGTTTCGTCGGCGGTGTGATCAATCAACTTTTAAAATCGAGGATAGAGGTGACAATTTCAGCAAATGTGAAGCATACGGAAGGTGGTGAATGGGTAACTGAGCACAATTCTACTATTACAAGTTCGGTTACCACAAATGGAGCACAAGATATTGTTGGGGAAGATGCGGATGTGTTTATTGGCCGTGGTCAAATTATGACGATTGGTACAGGTAGGAAGGTTGAAGTGAATGCACAATGTGTACCTGAATTGAAACTTAATAGGGAAATCGTGAAGTTTGACTATACTACTCCTTTTTACTATACTGCCACAGGTATCAAAGGTGTATTACAAAATCAACTAGATATCATCAAAAACGACCCTAACTCTTCTTCAGAAGAAATTGCCGAGGCAGAAACAGAGTATAACAAGTGGATGAGCATACTAACAGAAAATTCAGAAAGAATTAGGAATATCGATAGTGCACCAACCTTTACTGATGCTTTCTTCTCCGGATACGAAGACGTTTCAGACCCGAATGATTTCAGTATCTCTGGTAGTGACCAATTCTCTTTCGGGGGGAAAGTTACTGTTGGCCTTGATGTGAACACCTCGAAATCGGACCAAAATACCTACAACAACTCCACGACCATAGGTACGGGTTATGAATCCAAATCAGATATCGCTGCCTTTGGTTTCCTTGCCCAATTGAAAACCTCTGTGAAACTTTCCGTAGAGCATAAATTCAGCGATGCCTACACCGACGGTAAAGTAAAGGGCTATAGTATCAAGTTACTGGACGATGAAATATATGACCACTTCTCTGTAACATGGAAAAAGGACCCTAAATACGGTACACCTATGTTCAGAACCTTTGCGGGCCAGTCCAAATGTCCTTTTGAGTCCGGTACGGAAAACAGGG
>NZ_SMMB01000783.1 GCF_009711365.1 Xanthovirga aplysinae
ATATTACAACTACCCCTAAAGTCTTTTTTATCAACATATTTACTACAATTTTGGAGTTGGTTTTTTCCCTTTCTGAAATTTATACATTGTTTCCGGCAATCCCACTGGGGAGGTTCCTGCTCTTGGTTTTCCATACGCCCCATTATCATGCCACAAAGTTTCATCCCAGTTCCAAGGTTTATAAATTCTCCCATTTACATCTTCATCTTCAATTTCCTCATACCCCTTTTGGTAGTTCGCATCTTGTTTATCATCCCAGGTTGGGATATAATTTGACCGGTTAATGAAAGCAAAGACAGTGGCATCTAAGTAATCTGCTAAATTTTGAGCAAGGCTTTCTTCTGGTTTTGCTAGAGTTTCCCAATTCTCACCAAAAAATTCGCTTGCATCAGTATTTCCTGTCCTACAAGCATAGGAATGAATCACTGGCAGATCAAATACTTTAGGGTCTAATTTCACAACATCTTCTTTTTTAAATCGCTGAGAAAATTCATTTGGACCATCAAGACCAAAATCAAAGATACTAGGCAATCCATGGGCAAAGATTTTTATTTCACCTATTTTTACTAAATGGTTTTTGGAATTTGGTTTGTTTCTCACCGTTTCTCTATCGCCTTTATTAAAATAATCTATGACTTGAGAAATATTGGCGACTTCTTTATAATTTACGTTCTTATTATGCTTGACAGCCGATTCTTTAATTTGTTGTATTTGTTCCGAATTATAACCATCCTTAAAAAGGATTATAGTTAGATATTCTTCTTTAGAATAGTTTTTATATACTTCCCTAATAGCCTGTGCAGGAAACATAAGCTTATTCCCATAACTTGCTGAATGCTGTTCGGTACCAGCAATTAAAACTATTTCTTTTTTAATAGCCTCATAGACTGTTGTTTCTATGCTTACCTTTTTTGAAGGATTTGAAACATATGCATATATGCGAATCTTTCCGCTTTTTTTGGGCGTATACTTGAAACAAACCGCTCCTTTATCATCTTTAAATAGGTTTTCTTTATCTAATGGCAAATCTTCAATCTTTCCGTTATCCTCAATTTCTTCTGCCCACCAAATGTGCTTAATAGGAGTGAAAATTGAGCTTTGAAACTCTGTGGCCTTGAAAATATAAGTATTACCAACTACCATTTCCTCAACTTGCTTACCATCTTCTGTAAATGGACCCTCTACTTTCTCTACTAGCGGTTTTTGGATTTTCAATTTGGCCTGTTTTGCCTCGGGAGCTATTTTAATCTCTGGAGAAGCACTGATTCGAACTACAAATTCACTATAGTCACTCTTTTCTTTTTTAGGAGTTTCCCTTTCAATAATTTGAATTACTTCTCGACTCATAATTCCACCTTTCATTAATTTAGTATTTTCCGAATAAACCAAAAATTAACAAATGTATAATGATAGGATTTTCCAATCCAAATATAAAAACCAGCAAGGCTATCTTGCTGGCTCTTCTCTTCCTCTGGTTTATTTTATAAATAAACCTATTTGGTTAATAGCTTTAATACCCTCCCTTTTGAGCTGCGTAAATTTTAGCAGGTTGCAATTCCAAACGATGAGTTTTACCGATTAAATCTATTTGTTTTGGAGCTACATTAGCTCCTTTAGCAAAGGAGGGCCACTTAGAGATACTTTCTACTATCTGTTCAACTATTTGGGAAGGCTTTTTAATACTCATTTGCTTACCTACCGTTAAAAGGTCGTTAAGAGATATATTATCCCTTTTACCATTAACAGACATTTGATGCTGTCCCGTCCAAAAAGATTTCGGATTATAGGAATAGGTCATATCATAGGCCGGAGAAAGCCGCCACCCTTTTGAAGGATCAAACAAAAAGGAGATGTTCTTAGTATGATCGTCTTGATTTCTTGCAACCACATTAAAAATCATCCTTCTATAAAACTGTTCAGCATGGGTATATGGCAAACGTAATTTTCTCATAGCCTGAAAGGCTTGCTCATAAGAATAACTTAAAGGCTGATTATAGTCATAATGAGCTATAGCGCAAAGACTTTGCATATGAATTTTTGTCTTTCCGTCCAGGCGATCAAAACGTTTAGTTAAAAAATGGGCTCGCCCATTTTCCTCCAACAAACGGCATTCAGACATATTAATCCCACAATCATTAGCCATTTTATAATAAGCATATTCAATTCGGCCATAACCTGCTGGAGCTCCAAAGCCTTTTTCTTTTATACCGTCAAACTTTAGAAGCCAATAGGAAAATTTATCCGGTGCCTCTACTTGGCCAGAACGAACCTCCTTAGTTTTATCATTGAAAGCTATTACAGCTTTTGCCCTGGCACCACCAGCAGAAGTCGCCACTCTGATAATATCGAGCATTGAATCTTCACTAGCCTCCAGGTTAGTCGTCAATTGCTCTTTTTGGTTCAATATGTTTTGGGCCAACTCAGCCAATTTTGCTATATCTAAACTAATTGATTGATTAACTTTTGAATCTACTGCTGGCTGAAACTCTAGTGCCCCCATACCTCTCGTTCCCACATAACATAACCTTTCAATAGGACTAAACGATTCAATGTTTCTCCCCTGCTTGGCTAACCAGGCATTGATTACTGCATTACCAAATTTATCTGGAAGAGAATCGGCCAACATTCCAGGGAGACCTTTATAAGTTTCCTTGTTTAAAGAAGGAAAAGAATATACCCCTTTTTTAATTGGCATTACCAGGGGAGAAAGGTCATATCCCTTTTTTACAAAATCAGGGTTATATTCAAAGTTTGTTACTTTGCGACTTTCATCCATGGCAATAACTCCTACCAAGTGTCCCCAAATTCTAACCTCTGCAATTTCTACCATTCTACTCCCCCTTCCTCTTTAGTAGGATTACTCCTTGATGCTCTTTGACGTTTCTTTTTCTCTAACTTTAACATTTGTATTGGACTAGGACCTTTTGTAGTTGGTAGCAAACTTTCTAAACTCTCCAGCTCTTCCAAACCTCGAAGAATAGCAATAAAAGAGAGCATACTTGTAGGTGCACCTCTTTCTATTTCACTTATCGTTGAACGGTTTAGCCCAGTCCTGTTTGCAATTTCTTGTTGAGATAGGTCTTTGATAAGACGAGCCTTTCTTAACCTCTCCCCTATCTCCTTAATTATTCCTTTATCACTTAATTCATACCAATCCATAATATTGGAAAATTGAAACATTATCCTTAAAAAAGCTCTTTATGTATTAAACTTCTAACAAGATATAAATATAACACTCAATATCAAAGTAATGTTACAAATTAACAACAAAAACCTAAAAAAATATAATAACGTTGGATAAATACAACACTAAAAGCAGAACGAATATAAAAAATCATCTGCTTAAACCTTGGCCTCTATCCTCTTCTTCCTCTTCTTTCTTTTTTTTACCTGTTGGCCCGCCAAACATTCCAGGTAATATGCCTGGTAAGGATGGTTGAGATTGACCTTTACTTAATAATTCAGCAGAAAAAACAGCAGGTTTTAATAATGGTTTTAAAGAGTCTAAAAGAGCTTTGGTATTTGAATTTAGTCCATTAAGGAGCTCTTCTTGTAACTTCAGGGCAACACCCTTTGCAATCAAGTTTGCCATAATAATTTTGGCCCCTAACCTATCCTGCCCCGTCCATTGGTTATGATTAAATACAAAGACAGCCCGCATTAATTTACGTTCTTCTTCATCCAGATTTAAAATATTTAAACGGGAGATGAAGTCACCTTTTGTTTTCGCAATTTGTATTAACCGATTTGCTTCATCACAATTGGAAATAGATAAAGGAAGATTATCAACGCTCAAAGAAGAACCATTAATTTTAACACCAGCTAAATATAGCTCGGTTATTTTCCCCTCCATGCTTCCTTCTTTATCTATTGTATCAATCAAATACTTGAAACGACCAGTTGTGGTAATATCTAAAGTTTCTTTATCTAATAAATGAACCTCCCTTTCATGC
>NZ_SMMB01000715.1 GCF_009711365.1 Xanthovirga aplysinae
TATTCCCACATCCAGATGATGAATCTTCGGGACCAGCCTCAGTAATTCATCATCAAAAAAAAGCTGGACATGAAATCTTCCTGTTAACCCTAACCAAAGGAGGGGGCACCTCCCAACGACTGAAACATGGCCATTCAATTGAAGAAATGGGAGAAATACGTCACAAGGAAATGGTCCAAATGGAAAAAGTTTTAAAATTAGATGGGATGACAGTCCTAGATTTCCCTGATAGGGAATTGAAAGAAATTGACCCCAGAATATTAGAGCAAGCTGTTAAAACTCATATCCAAAAATTAAAACCATCCATAGTAATCACCTATCCTGTTCATGGAATAAGTGGATTCCATGACCATCTAGTAACCCATGCTGTGGTAAAACGAATATTTTTGGAAATGAAAGAAAAGGGAGCAGAGTACCTTAAACGTCTGGCTTTTTTTACTATTCCAGATAATGAACAATCGGTTTATCAGGATTATGGTTTTCGAATCAGACAAAGTGAATTTGAATTTATTGACTGCATTTATAAGCTCGAAGAAGAAGATATTGAAATTATGAATAGATCCTTGAGTTGTTACGAAACCTATCAGGAAAAGATCACCCCATCGGGGATGGTCGGCAACTTGGGGAATCAGGTGTATTTTGAATTCTTTAATGAAGACTTTGAGCCACCTGTGCAAGAAATCACTGAAAGTTTACCTTCATTTTAAAAATTAACTCCCTTTTGGCCATGAATGAAAAACAAATTCTCCTTCTGGAAGAACAGATAACCAAGTTAGAGCAAAAGGAATTTAATCTGGAAGCGTGGAAAAGCTCCACCATCATTATACTAGAAAAAATATTTGGAAGCCGAAATCAAAAAATAGAACAAATTGAGAAAATCCATGTGGATTACAGTAGTTGGACTCTAAGGGACACATCAGGAAGTGTAACTAAGCTAGATGCATGCAAAAGAAGAGCTAGGGAGATTCTTGAAACTTGCATTGCTGAGCTGAAGCTTGGGGAGCAAAAGAAGCAAATGCCAATAGAAGAAATATTGGAAAAAATCACTGAAAATGACCTAACTATTGGTCAATTTAAAGAATTAGCTAAGATGCTGGAAAGTGATAAAAAAGAAAAAGAAATAAAAAACCAGCTAACTGAATTATTTAAAAATGTGGGCAATGAACAATTATTACATATGCTGGTAAATGCCATGTTCGAATTAAGAGGGTAACACCGTTTAAATAGACGAGGCTTTCTCGAATACTCTCCTCAAAATTGGACAAGATCTCAACTAAATGGACTTGGAATCATCAAGATAAACTGGCTTAAGAGGTTGTACCAGGGTTATTTGTGTTTTTGGGAATAAATCAATTTCAGGCCAATCCTCTACCTTTTTTAAAGCAGATTCCATTGCAAATCTAATCTGGCCGTTAAAGGCCGTACCTCTCCAAGTTCCAGAGTTCATGACCACCATATAAGACACTCCATCATTTCTCCGTACAATTAAAGCTGTGGAACCTGCCAATGTTCCAGTACGAACCAAACCCTTACTATAAACGCTTCTCCAACCAATGGGGTGAAAACCTGGTCCTGGGACCTCAATCATCTCCTTAATACTCTCAGCAGATAATATATCATTTTCATTCAAACCATCTATGGCAGAAACTAAGCGCATAAAATCAATAGGAGAAGCGATCCACCCCCCTGCTCCTTCTAAAGCAGACACATCAGTACCTCCATAGGTCTTGGGCTCCATTTCGCCAGTACCGTAAATGGAAGTTCTTAAACTAGCTCCATTATAGTCATAATAAACAACCTCATCTTTTGCTCGTTCTTCCAGACGATTTTTGGCAAGTTTCATATCATAGATCCCAATAGGATTCAAAATAGCACGCCTAACGTAATCTTCATAATTTTCTCCAGTCACTTTTTCAATCACCTTACCCAAAACCATATAACCAAAATTGGAATAATTATAATAAGAGCCAGGTTTATAAGCAAGACGCCTCTTTAACACATATTGGATAATACTTTCTTGATCGGCAGGAGCCGGAACACCCATTGATTTTGCAATCTCAACTGATCGAAACATTGGATCTCCATAAGATCTTACAGACCACCCTCCTGTATGGGATAGTAAATGTCTTACAGTAATCTTATAATAATTTTTATCAGGAATATGCTGATAAATGGAATCGTTCATAATTCCCATCTTTCCAAACACGGGATCATCCAAATTTATAGCCTTTTCTTCTGCCAACTTCATGATGGCTACAGCAGTTACCAATTTGGAAGCGCTTGCAATCCGGAACAAATGATACGGCTCCACCATTTCCTTTTTGGAAACATTTGCATAGCCAAAACCTTTTGTATAAATCAATCTATCATCTTTTGTAACCGCTACGGAAGCACCGGGAATACCATTTCTTCTAAGCAAACGAATAATGGCCTGGTCAATACTTTCCATTTCGGGAACATCAACTTCATTATTGGTTAATTTTAATGGAATAAAGACCGATTTAGTCAATTTATCCATATTCGCTTTGGATGGTTGAAAACCAATGGAAAGAGGAATAATGGCTACCAATAAGAAAACTAAAATATAAAATACACCCGTTCTAAGTCTTTTCATTTTTTCATTTAAATTTCGGCGCCCACAATTCCCACCAAACAGAAAAACTCATATTTTAATTCGAAGAATCTCAATTTTAATAGATAAAAATTTGTAAATCCTCACTTTCTAAAAATAAACCATCACAAAACTACAGATTTACATGAAATACTCCCAATATAAAAATGGCCAATTTTTATATTTTTAGATACACAATCAATGTTTCACCCTATAGCATTGAGGAATTACAGATATTCAGGCACAAAACGATAATTTTCCGTAAGAATTATTTTTGTGGGTAACAAGTTTAATAATTAACACAAACTCTTAAAGGTCAACCAAATAGAATGCAAATTAAGAATGGCTCCCTAAATGCAAACTGCGGGAATATTAATAACATACTTCAACCAAAAATGTTTAAAACAAAATAAAAAACTCTCAAAATAAAAAACGTAATTTCAAGGAATCGCAGCGCATATTTAATCATAACATCCATTTTTGGCCTACCCAGGGGCTTTCATTGATGTGGCTCTTGCTCACCTCTTATGTTACTTCTTGCACTTTTGTTAAAAAACAAATACCCAATCCCTACCCTGAAGAAGGGACCTCTTATAGAATTGTAATAAACCGAAAACATGTGAGGTTCGGACCCTACTATACCGTTCATACTAAACGAAAAAACTTCCAATCATTTGGAGAATCCGTTTTTGGAGAAGAAATCAATAAGAACAGGCAAGCCCTACGCTTTGAATTAAAAGATGCTTATGGGCATCGATCAAGAGTTATAACACAAGAGGGTATTTCTGCGGAAGAAATAAAAAAATTAAAGCATTTTAACATAAATCTTAAGGGAAAAA
>NZ_SMMB01000851.1 GCF_009711365.1 Xanthovirga aplysinae
TTAACTCCAGGGAGTTTTCCCCTTCTTCTAACCAAGTTTTTATGGAATTGGTATAGCCCCAATCTGACCAGTTCTGATATCCTCGATTGGGAAAGACCACAGCTCCAGTATATTTGCCGTTGACCATTAGTGTCCGAATGCCACAGGTATTACCTGCACTTAAAGCTCCGTTTCCATTGGAGTACCGGAAATCGATGAGATATTCACCTGCACTTGGAATCTTTATTTTAAAAATAACCTTTTCTTTCAAGTTATTGGATAAAGCCACAAAGCCTTGTCCGCTAAAACCTGTGTATTGGAGATCGGAGGTAGGTGCTACCTCTTCCGCTTCAAAAATGTCATAAGCGTCTTCATTTATTTTAAGAATTGGTAGGCTTAAATAAGATTCATAACCTTTTAAATTGGTAGCACTTAATTGGTAAGTGTTAAATTTATCCTCATCTCTTGTCTTGAAGTGGTTTTTTGTGGTTCGTTCCAATCTATTTCCATTTTTGTAAATTAGAAATTCCATAATTTTGTCTAATCGCTTCCATTGTATACCCGTTGATGTTTTGGTTAAATCTGGAGTTAAAGAGGTGAAGTCATTTTCCACTAAGTGAATTTTTTGTTTGGAAATTGAGCTTTCTTCCAATTCAATATTGACTTTATGAGGTCCATTAAGGTCATTTACGATTAGAGCCTCCTTTAAGGGTTCACCGTCCAGGGTGATGCTCTTAATTTTTGTTCCAAAACCAGTTAAGCTAATGTCCAGGGTTGCATTTTTGTACTTGAAGTTGGAAAGGTGCTTTTCTCCTTTAAAGCTTTTTGGTACGGTGGGATGAAACCGAAGTCCTTCTTCACTGAATTCCATGCCGAAAAATACTCGGTAAATCATAGCAAGGTTACCGGCAATACTCCACAGCTGTCGGTCGGAATTTATTTTGGTACCCTGATAGTCCCCATTTTTTATAGTAAAATTTTCTTTATTGGTTAAAAATAAAGCTGCAGGTCGGTAAATGGATGCCAAACCAAATTCTACTGCTTTAAGATGACCTGTGGTTGCCGCCGACCAGGTCCAGTATGCTTGCACAAAAGGCCAAATGGCATTATTATGATAGGGGGGGATCTCTGGGATCTGAGGGAATATACAGGGGACTCCATATTTGGTTACTGGAGTATTACTGATCACAACCTGCGATTTTTTTTGATCACTTACTCCAAATAAAACCGTAAATGCCTCACCCAAACTTTCAGAACGTGGAGATAGTATAAAATAAAATCGACCATAAAGGTATTGTCCGTAATACCCTTTTTTGGGTATCCAGAGGTGTTGATTGATTTTTGTGCCTAATTCCTGGGATAATTGTTGAAAACCAATGCCAGGCTCTCCCATCAATTCCATCATTTCGGAAATGATTTGAAAAACCCTGAAGTATAGTGCATTTGTACTTAAGGATTGGGATTCATAAATATCTGCAGGCTCCATCCATAAAGGATAACTCTGAGATTGACTATTTAAAAAGGTGGACTCTCCTTGCATGAGGCCATTATCATGGTTTGTGACAATTTTTAAATCATCTCTAATAGAGTTAAGGATAACTGGATAAACAGAGCGAAGCCACTCCATGTCTCCAGTGAATAGAAAAATTTCCCAGGCAGCCAATATCCAGCTAATTCTATCGGTTGAGATGGGCCAAGAACCACCTGTTCCAGAGTCCTGGATAATACGCTCATCCTTTATTCTTTTCATTAGGCTAGCCTTGGCAAGTTCAGGTTCTATTAGGGCAAGGGCTAGGTGGGTAGAATAAGCAATATCTCTTGTCCATATGGAGTTCCAATCTTCTCCAGCCATAAATGTGCTGTCTGGCCGAATATTTTTGATTAATTCTTCCAGGGATAAATTATAGAGTGCATCAATTAGTAGTTGATCAGACCTATATTTGGGATATTTGGAGAGGTCACTTTGGAGGTTCCAAGTTTTCTCTTCCCTATCCAGTGGATGAAAAGGATTTAAAAGAAGGGATATTTCATAAATGCTGTCCCCGCTAAAGTCCTTCAATTGAAACTCGGCCTGATCGGCCAAATTTTCAAAGTCCCTACTTAGAGGTTCAGCTGTTCCACAGATATAAACTCCTAGAAATTCATTGGCTGTTATTCTTTCTCCATTTGCCAATGTGTGAAACCCCTTATTCTTAAAGTCTCTTAAGACAGGTCTCATGTCTAATTTGATGTTTAAAATGGTATTAGGTTCCAGATAATCTTTTTCTAAAGCGGGGAGGGTATCTGGTTCCGGCTTACCAAAAACTAGCAGGGGAGAATTTATTTCCTTAGTGCTGTCAGGTTTTAAAAAAAGGTGGTGATAAACTCCTTTGGGAAGTTCATTGTCCTGACCATTAATGCTGAATTTAAACCTGAAGTTTCGACTGTAGGTACGATTTAAAGGGCTAAAATAATTTGAAGTGATTTTTGTATCTGATAAAGCCTGAGCAGTATACTTCCCCTGTACTACGCGATCCGGATAGAGTTGATATTCTTTGGAAGAATAAATGGCCTCGGGATGCCTGTTTTTTAGTTTACAGCTAATCAGTAGGATGAGTAGAAAAAAGAAAAGTTGATTTATTTTCATGGGAAATTTGAGCAGTCTAAAATAAATGGTTTATTACTAGTACATAATAAATGAATCATCTGTTAAAAGATTTAGTTTTTGGAGGGCTTTTAATTGGGATTATGGAAATCTACTTGCTTTATCCTTGTGGTAAATTATTGCAAATTAATGATTTATGGATTGGTCCAGATTTTTCGGAAGTCTAATTGTCTTAGAGAGGGTTGGTTCATAATTTCCACGGAATTTCTTTTTTCTAAGGTGATTTTCATAGCTTTCGCCTTCAGCCTTTTGTAGTTAAAGTTTCCTGTTTTCCGTCTACGGGCAACTTGAATAATTACTTTATCACCTTCATTGGTGTTGTTTTTGAATGCATTAAAGGCATATTGGAAATTCGTTGAATTTAGTTCCATTCCGTTTAACTTTATGATTTCATCTCCTACCTTGTATTTTATTTCTTTCGCAAACTCATTTGAACCTTTTAAGCTTTTGATATACACTCTTTGAGTCTCCGGGTTGAAATCCAGCGTTATGTTTCCCAAGGTGATTTCCTCTATTTTTTCATGGGCAATAAAATTTACTCCAACCAATGCTAAAATATCTCGATAGGGTAATTTTTTGGTTCCAGCCACATAGTTTTTAAGAAAAATACCAATCTCAGGATAGGTTAGTTCTTCAATCTTGTCGAATAATTCATGATCCTTAAAGGGTTTATTAGGGCCATACAACTTTGATAGATCTCGGATTAATGCCTGGAGATTGTATTTTCCATTTGATAACTCAATTAGCTTAATATCCAAGCACATGGCAATTAGAGCCCCTTTCTGATACACGTTTTCGTACTGGTCAGCGTATTTATCTAAACAACCCTTGCTCATGACGGTGAAGGGTAGGTTATCGTTGAACCGGTCAGCTGCATTTATTTTTCTTTGAATTACAGCCAGATAATCTTGCAGGTTCATTAGCTTATATTTTACCTGCATGTTCATAGCCGAATACTCAGTAACCCCTTCATAAAGCCAAAGATGTTCGGACATTTTGGGTTGTAGGAAATCGAAATATTGAATTTCCTCTGAATGGAGATTTAAAGGAGTAACAATGTGAAAGAACTCATGAGCTGAAACATTGCGAATGGTGCGTGCTAAAGCTTCTGGATTCACCTCTGGTAAAAAAAAGACCGAAGAGTAGGAGTGTTCTAATGCCCCCCAACTACCAGATATTCCTTTTAGAGGTGAGAGGTAAATAATAAAAGTATAGCGGTCAACAGGTAGAGAACCTCCAAGATATGCTTTTTGTGCCGCTAAAGTCTCTTTTACCTTTTTTAAAACAAAGTCTGATGAAAGCAAGCCGTTAGGGGAGTAGACCGAAACAAGGATATGGGTTCCATTAATAATCAAATGGCTCGTGTCCGGTTTGCAGTACATAATGGGTGAGTCAGCCAGGTTAACGTAATTTTTACTGTGAAAAATATCCGTTTCAGCATCATTATAAATCCTTTTTAAGGAGGTAGCTCCATAAAGGTCGGAGGAATGCTTAATTATGATTTTAAAGGGGTTATTTTCATATCCCTTGAAAAAACCAATGAAACCAAAGGTGTTAATTAGATAGTTTTTGTTGGCTTCAATATTCGTACCGGCCGGTTCAAAGATGGGGTTTTCAAGGGGAGAATCAAAAGTGTCATGTACCCAATAACTGATCTTCTTTAGCCTAGAGGAATTTTTTATTTGAAATTGATTAACGCTAATTGGCTGTACGGGGAGGGAATTATCAAGACTGTCAAATGCTTTGAACTCACTGATAAATCGACCATAATCAGAAATAGAATATGTGCCTGGGACAATTTTTGGAAAGATGAATTCTGAAGTGTCCCCCTCCATTGAAGGAACAAGGATATCTACCTTCAATTGGTCATTTTGTACCTCATTTAAATTAATAGACACCTGGTAGGTATCGGTCTTTTCAGCCGACCTATTTTGTGCATTTAAAGAGAGAGGGAATAAGAGAAAAAGGAGAAAAAAAGGTAATCTCATATACAATTTATTATTAAAGGAAGTTTTGCTGCTTTTACAGAATTAGGAATATTCTTCAGGGTTAAAATGGACAAAGGTCTTAAAACTTCAAAGTGTTGGATTAGTCTGAC
>NZ_SMMB01001067.1 GCF_009711365.1 Xanthovirga aplysinae
TATTTGGAAAATATCAAGAAAACAAAAATAAAATTTTAATGCACACGTTTTTGCCCTTTTTATTAATTTCGCCAAAAAATCCCAAAAAGAAATGATAAATGTAGGTAGAGGAATTATTTTGATGCTTGTGGCAGGGGTATTAACTCTTTCATCTTGTAAACGGAAGCCTGTCATTACTGAAGTAATGCTTGATGGGAATATGGTGTTTGACCCCTCCCTTCTTCACCCAGAGGGATATTTAGTTTCGTATTCTGCTCCCACACCTTCAGCAGAAGAGCAAGAAAAGCCCATAATTATAGCTGCCCATGGGTATACAGCCACTACCTTTGAATGGGATGAATTTCGGAAATGGAATGGAAGTGAAAGCGAAGTTCAAGTTTCCCAAGTGCTCTTAGGTGGGCATGGTCGAACTTACGAGGACTTTATAAAGGCAAGTTGGAAAGATTGGCAAATGGGAATAGTAGAAGAATATAATAGACTTAATAAGGCAGGATATAAAAACCTAAACTTAGTGGGCTCATCTACAGGAGGAACCCTAATCTTAGAAATGCTCGCTTCTGGATTTTTTGAGGGGAAAGTCGCTCCTAATAATATTATCCTTATAGATCCACTGGTAGTACCAGCCAATAAGATGCTTTCTCTAGTTAAAGTTTTGGGACCTTTTGTCGGTTACATGGAAGAGGAGCAAGGGGAAGAGGAAGATAAAGTCTTTTACCATTTTCGACCTTACCAAAGTCTTGTGGAGCTAAATGAAATAAGTGAAATTGTCCGAGATGAATTGGAAAAAGGAATAGTCCTTCCCAAAAACACTCAATTAAAGGTGTATAAGTCTAAAAGGGACCAGACCGTGGATCCGATTAGTGCAGAACTTATTTTCCAAGGAGTGAAAACCAATGATGGAAAAGAGGTGGAGGTGGAAATGGTAGATTCAGATTTGCATGTTTTTACTCGTTTGGCATTACGTGATTCGGTTTCAGAAGCTGATAAAAAAAGGCAAATAGCAACTTTTAAGGAAATCAAAAGTAGAGTATGGAATTGAAGAACGATTACTTTTTAAAGTAAAAACTTCTTTTTCAGAGCATCTTTAAAAATTTTCCATTGGCGGTCAATGGTTTTTGAAAAGCCTGATTTTCGTTTCTTCCTGAACCAGTAACCTCCGGCAACGAACTTATATAGGGCCTAATTCAAGCTTTTTAAACTCAATTTTCGCTACCAAATAAAATATTAAAAAAGTTCTTAGATCGGATTGATTCTGTTTTTTCAATAATCTTTTTCCATTCTGTAGGAATCTTCAAGTTTATTCTGAATTTCTCCCCCCCTTGATAGCACTTAAGTGCAAATCTTTAAAAGACATTTTATGTTTTTCCTAAAAGCAATAAACAATCCTAAAGATTTTTATACCAAATAAATAATTGTACGAATTTCCTTTAATTCTTCTTTGAACTACTGCCCTCATTTGATTGACAAAGGAAGAAAAATGTCTTGATCTTTCCTTGCTTAAAATTACTTTCTTTTTCCCTAAATATTTATAAGGATTATCCTATTAATAAGTTTGTCCTCAACCAAACGAAAAGAAGTACAAAAAAACCTATTCAGGCAATTTTATTACATCAATCAAAATATAACTAATTGATTATCAGAGGTTTATCAATTTATTCCTAACTTAATATCACCCTACTACTTTCTGTTTCAATAAATTCAATTTAACCAAAAAACTTTCTAATATCATGAAAAAAGGATACCTGTTCTTTGGAATATTAATAGCTGGGCTATTGATGTTTAATGAACAAAGTGTGGCACAAAAAAGAGGAAAAATTGTAAAGGAACGATTAGACCTCAATGGAAAGCCCAAATTTATAACTTTTGATGTTTCTAAAGAAGCTATTAATTCTTCAAATAGTCAAGAAGTTTTAAAGGCTCATTTGGAAATGAAAGATAATGATTCCTATCGAAACATTCGTAAATATGAAGATAAACTTGGTTTTGTACATGAAAAGTTTCAACAGTATCATAAGGGCATAAAAATAGAATTTGGCACCTATACTGTTCATTCAAAAAATAACGCGATTCAATCCATTAATGGTGATTTTATTCAGGTGGATGAATCTCTAAGTCTTCGACCTTCTTTGAGTGTGAAAAAGGCACTTTCATATGCTTTGGATTTTATAGGTGCAGAGGAATATAAATGGGAGGTGAAAGAAAAAACGGGGGGAGAAACCTATCATAAACCTAAAGGGGAGTTGGTTATTATTCGCAATTTTAGGCCTACCTCTCGGGAAGAAGAAGGGCAGGCTGTTCTAGCTTATAAATTTGACATTTTTGCCAGCAAACCATTTAGCCGTGATAATATTTATGTGAATGCCCATACTGGCGCGGTCGTATTGCGGGATCCTGTTATAAAACATACTGCCCCAGCTAGCGGATCAGCAGATACCCGGTATAGTGGTAGTCGTACTATTGATACCGACAGTTATAATGGATCTTACAGGCTTAGGGACTACAGCCGGGGTGCAGGCATTATAACTTATGACCTCAACAATTCCACATCTTATAGTAATGCCGTTGATTTTACAGATAACGATAACAATTGGACGGCTGCTGAATGGGATAACAGTGATGAAGATAATGGCGCATTGGATGCTCATTGGGGAGCCATGATGACTTATGATTACTTTATGAATGTTCATAATAGAGATAGTTATGATGGAAATGGCTCTGTAATTAGAAGTTATGTCCATTATGGCAATAATTATGAAAATGCAGGTTGGGATGACAACAATTTAGTAATGGTTTATGGAGATGGTGCTAGCCGCTTTGATGTATTGACGAGCCTTGATGTAGCGGCTCATGAAATAGGTCATGGTGTATGTCAATTTACTGCAGACTTGGTGTACTCCTACGAGTCAGGTGCACTAAATGAAGCATTTAGTGACATATGGGGTGCCTGTGTAGAAAATTATGCTGCCCCTGAGAAATCCATTTGGTTAATAGGTGAAGATATAGACACACAACAGGAAGCCTTACGTTCTCTGAGTGATCCTAAATCTCAAGGAGATCCGGATACTTATAAAGGAACTAATTGGTATAGCGGGTCCGGGGACTTTGGGGGAGTACATACCAATAGTGGGGTGCTTAATCACTGGTTTTATATGTTATCAGTGGGTAAGTCAGGTACTAACGATTTTGGAACCAGTTATAATGTAACAGGTATTGGAATTGATAAAGCAGAAGAAATTGCTTATCGAACCCTTGCCGTTTATTTAAGCTCTTCCTCTCAATATAATGATGCGGCTAATTATAGTGTACAATCGGCTGAAGATATTTTTGGGGCTGGTTCAAATGAAGTGGACCAAACGATTGAGGCCTGGAAAGCTGCAGGAATTAATGTGGGAACCCCTGATGATGAGTACTGTACTTCACAAGCATCAAATAATAATTATGAATGGATTGAAGGGGTGACTGTAGGAGGCTTTACTAATACTTCGGGAGCATCCTTTTATTCAGATTTTACCTCTATGCAAATCGACCTGGATGCGGGCTCATCTTATTCCATTAGCCTAGATCCGGGTTTTGCTAGCACTTCATATCCAGAGAACTGGAAAATATGGATTGACCTGGACCAAAATAAATCTTTTGACTCCTCTGAAGAAGTCTTTAGTGGTTCCTCGAGTAGCACTTTAAATGGAAATATTTCTATTCCTTCAGATGCTTTATCAGGCACTACGAGGATGAGAGTAAGTATGCAATGGAATGGAACCCCTTCTTCTTGTGATGATTTCACTTATGGAGAAGTGGAGGATTATACCGTAAATGTGGTGGGGGGAGCCAGTGCTAGTGCTACGTCATCTGAATTTAACTTTGATTTTTCCGATAAGGTAAATGATTTGGGTTTTCTTCATCCTAATCCAGCCTCTGGAATTGTAAAATTACCTTATGGCTCTAAGGGGGAAGAATTGCAATTAAGGGTGTATAGTATTTCTGGGCAGGTAATGGAAGCTGTTTCTTATGATAAGAACAATCAAGAGTTGGATATTTCGGCATTGTCCAAAGGACTTTATTTGATTCGGGTTAATACTGCGGATGGTATTAAAACTGAGAAATTAGTCATTGAATAATGAATTTAGGGAATGAGAGGGTGCGGTATTATTACTTTGCCACTTTCATTAAGTCAAAAGCATAATAATTAAGTATTGTAGTGTGGCCAAAAACAAAAGTTGTAGGGTAAAAGGAGCGTGGTGTGCAAAGAACGCTTCTTAAACTTATTATCAAGAAGGTTGTCCCTGAAAAATAGGGACAGCCTTTTGCTTTTTTTGACAAACGTCAAAATCCTACCTATACATTAATTTCAACTTATAATTTTTGCATTAACCCTTTAGTTTAATTGTGGTTTTTATGGAAAACCTAAAAAAATCTTATTTCAAAAATAAAGTAAATAATCTGTCCTTTTTTATTGAAGCTGATATTTCATTTTTAGATAAAAATTCTACTTTTGTTTGATGTGGGAATTAGTGAGAAGGTGTATTTATTTTCTAAATGAAGCTTTTAGATAAATTTTCATGGTCTTGAATAAAAAAAGAAAAGGAATGTTAGGCGCCTTAATGGATGAGTATGAAAGGGCATCTCTTGATCTAAAAAATATTCTTTCTAATCTATCTCTTGGGCAATTTGAAGAAATCAAAGACCCTCATACCCAGGATAAGGATTGTAAATCTATTCAAACCGTTATTTGTCATGTAGTGCAGTCCGGGTATACTTATGCCAACTATATAAAATCAGTTTATAGCACCGAATGGCTGGAATATGACCACCTTATCAACTCCCCAATGGAGGGTATTCAGGAGCTGGACAAGATGTTGGAGTATACCATTCAGTCATTGGAGGATAAGTGGGATAAGCCAATGGAAGAAATTCAAAGTTGGGAATTCAAGACTAGATGGGGAGTCACCTACGATATAGAACAATTAATGGAGCATGCCATTGTCCACATACTAAGACACAGAAGGCAGATAGAGAACTTCTTAAAAACTTCAATTATTCAAAATCAAAATTAATTGGAATTGCTGGAAACTGCCTTAAAATTGAGTACAGTTGAAAAGACTCTTGTTGATTGGCCACCATCCAGAAAAAGAGTTCAGCGAAAAGCTTGGTTCTAAACCGAAGCTTTTCACCGGGTTTATCAAACCTTATAATCTACCAAATGACGAGCGGATGTGGCCCCACCAATAAAACCGGCAACCTCCTTGTGTAGGGGATGAATTTGATAAGCATCCAGTGCATTTTTATCCGTAAATTCCGAATAAAGAACAACCTCAAAGGAGCTTTCAGTTTTACTGAAGTCCAGACCTACCTCTAAATGAAGGAGTCCCTCTATTTTGCCATTAAGAGCTTGCAATCTCTTTTTAATTTCTAAGGCCAGTTCAGGTTTCTTAAAACCGTGGGCTTCTTCTTTTAATTTCCAAAAAACAATATGCTTTACCATCTTAGAAAAATTTTTATGATTTTCTCTGAATCTTGAATTTTAAGAATAAAGGAGGATCTTGACAGTTTTTGAATCTCCATTTGTCAGGTTAAAATAACCCCATCCTAAAATCATTTAAAATATTCAATCTTATAATTTTTAATGACCCATTGAAATGGTCTTCGATTTGGAAGATTTAGAAACCAAATAAAGCTGGTTGTAGGGATCGTACACCAGGGATTGGTAAATTGGAGCAATAACACTAACCCCATCTTTTCGGAGAAGGCCATATAACCCATTATTTTGAACGATCATAAAACCATTACCCAAAACTTTAATGGCATCGTATTTAGGAGGAGAGATTCTTCTTCCATCTACATCGATTAATCCTAATCTATTTCCTTTATAGCTGATGTACTTACCATCATTAAGAGGTTGTATTTTATCAAATTCGGCTTTTTGAACTAGTTCCCCCTTTGAATTTATTAGGCCATATTTTCCACTTTCCTTTACAATAGCCAGACCATTTTTAAAAGACTGTACCTCCTTATAATGAGGCTGGACAATAATTCTTTCAAGTTTATCGACATACCCCCATTTTCCCAATATTTTCACTGCTGCCTTTTCCTCACTAAAGGGTTGGATTCCTTCGTAACGGTTGGCAATACGCAACCTTCCTTCCACATCCACAAAACCATACCTGTTTTTTATTTTAACTGCTAAATAATCATCACTAATACCCAAAAAATCTTGAATGGGGTTATTAAGCCCAAGTAAAACTCTACCGGATTTACTTAAAACACCAAAATTTTCCCCTTTTTGAAAGACATAGACAGAGTCCTGTAAAAGCTGGGAAATCTTATCATATTCAATCTTCAAAAGCCTTTTTCCCCATGAATTGATCAATCCCATTTTTCCCTGGGAATCAATTTCTATGACCGATTTTCCGTCTTTTCTTTTAAGTATATTTTCGCTCTTGTAAAGCACCCTTCCTTCCTTATCTACTAGCAGACTTTCGCCCTTTCTGATTTGAATACTGTTTTCATGATCAAGAAGGAGTATATTTTCAAAAAAGGGACGGCTCTTCCAATTTCCTTCTTCATCAATTAATCCATAGCCATCATGGTAGAAAACTTTAGCTCGTCCTCCTTTAAAATCAAATATGCTATCATATTTACAAGGGATTATCTCAATTCCCTGCTCATTCACATATCCCCAGCGTTTGTTTCTTTGAACAGGATACAAGCCATTTTCCTGCAAATGACCAATATTTTCGTAATTGAGAGGATTAATTCTTTTCCCCTTTTTATTTAAAATAACCCATTTAGCTTCCTTCCCTTCTCTTTTTTTTACAAAAAAGAAATCCCTTTTGATTTTCAAGCTATCAAAGTCGGTAGGTAGGGCCATCTTTCCATTCTCATCCATCAGGCCATACTTTCCAGCTTCCTGTACTAGTAAATAGCCATCTGTAAGGGCACCAATTTCCAAACCTTGAACCTCAGAGATAAACTGATTGGTAGGGGTAATCAGCATTTGATTTTTTCCGGTACTTGCTTTGTATAAGTTAGGAGCTATGGGTTGAATTTGATCAAAAAATAAAACTCCTTTTTTTTGGGCGGTCTGATCAAGAATTTCCCATTCAAGGAAAGACATAGCCTCAACTTTCCCCTCACCCTTAAAGACTAACTCTTTATATTGGGCACTAATGATCTCTTTTCCATTCTTATTAATAATTCCTTTTTTACCCTTCTGATGAATCAATGCGAAATCCCCATGGAAGGGCTTAATTTCATCGTATTTAAATGAACTTAATTGTTCACCTTTGGCATTAAAAAGAGCTGTTTTATTTTGAAAGTCTTTTACTGCAT